>CAYRLV010000322.1:0-4733 GCA_964425155.1 uncultured Ornithinicoccus sp.
GGAGCGGGCGCCGCAGCCGGAGCCGCTGTCGCGACGGCCGGGCGCGCTGTCGTGCCGCGACTCGCCGCCGCGGCGGACCGGTCGACGGACGGGTCGGGATCACCGGCGCCGTCGGCCTGGGGGTCCGCGGCCGGCACGGGGTCGTCCGACGGGCAGGCGTCCGTCGCCGGCACCGCGTCGGAGATCAGCCGCAGCTCGTCCCACGCGGCCACGGCCGGGGTCACCACGACCTCCTCGGTGTGCGACTGCTCCGCGACCGCCGGGACGGCCTCCTGGTCCACCACGGTGCGCTGCCCCACGAGCTCCCAGCCGTCGCCCTCGGGCGGCTCTTCGGTGAGCGTCGTGTCCGTCTCGGTCGTGTACGTCGCCGGGAGACCAACCGTGTCGACGACCGTGACCTCGGAGTACGGCACCTTCGTCCAGCCGTCACCCTCCGGCGGCTCCGCCGAGGTCTTGTCGGTCAGGGTGACCTCGGCGGCAATCTCCCACTGCTGCCCCGACTTCCACCAGCCCTCGCCGGGCGGGGTGGCGTCCGGCGCGGATCCGTCACCGTTGTAGAAGAACTCGGGCGCCCGCTGCTCGCCCGTGGGCTCCCAGTTGTTCTCCGCCTTGCCGGGATCGACGTAGAACCAGTCGGTGTGCTCGAACTTCTGACCGGAGAACCACCCCCGGTTGTCGGAGTCCTGCCACGGAGACACCGCCAGGTCCTGGCTCCAGCCGGTCTCCCGCTCGGTGCCGTCGACGACCGTCCGCGTCTTGCCGGTCGGCTCCCAGTCGCTCGTCGGCAGCTGGTCCGGGCCGTAGGTGCCGTTCGCCGGCGCGTCCCGGAAGTAGCCGAACTCCAGGGTGTCCCACGCCGGCTTGTCCGTGACGGTCCGGGAGTAGCGCGAGCCGTAGCTGGTGTAGTCGTCGGTCGCGGGCGGGGTCTTGGACTCCTGCCAGTCGGTGTAGCGGGTCCACCTCCAGTGGCTGTAGCGGTGGTAGCGCGACCCGTACTTCACCGTGTCGGTGGCGGCCGGCGGCGTGGTCGAGGTGCCCCAGTCGGTGTACCTCGTCCACTTCCAGGGGGTGTAGGACTCCGGCACCGCCGGGCTGTCGACGACGGTCCGCTCGCCGAGGTAGTACCAGCCGTCACCGGCGGGCCTCACCGTGGAACCGTCCTCGGCGTTGTGGGTCCAGACCCGCTCGACCTTCGGCTCGTCCTCGACCGTCCGCGTGCCGAGGTAGAACCACCCCTCCGGCGCGTCGGCCTTGTCGGTGAACCACTGGGTCTCGGTCCGGTAGACCGGGTCGGTGGCCGGCTGGTCAACGACCTGTCGGGTGTACTCGTGCTCGACGTGCGTGACCGCGTCGTGGTGCACCGTCGTGTAGGTCGCGGGAACCGTCTCGTCCCAAGCCTCCTCGTCGACCACAGTCTCGTCCCAGGCGTCCTTGACGAGGACCTGCTCGGACCACGCGTCCTTGACCTTCTCCGACCGGACCGTCGTGTCGCCGGTGGGGTGGTAACCGCTCGGACCGGACTCGCCCGCCTTGACCCAGGCCACGCCGGAACCGCCCCGGCGCACCCACTTGACGTAGGTGACGTCCGCGTACTCCGCGGGGTGGTCGACGGTCTCGTACTCCGCCTCGTGGTGGACGACGTGCGTCACCGCCGGGTGGTGCACCACGTGCTCCGGCACGTCGACGACCTGCTCGTCCCAGGCCTCGCGGTCGGTGACCGTCTTGGTCTGGCCCGTCCTGCTCCAGCCCTCGCCGGCCGGTGCGCCCTCGGACCACGTCGTCTCGGTCCGGTAGGTCGCCTCGCTGCCCGGCTGGACGAGGACGTGGTGCCCGTACTTGTACTCCTCGTGCGACTGCGGGATCGTGCGCTGCCACTTCGACTCGACGTGCGTCACGGCGGGCGTGGCCGGGATCAGCTCGCGCGTGACCACCGACCAGCGGTACTCGTCGTGGCGCGTGAGCAGCGACCACCGGTACTCGGGGTGGGTCACCGCGGGGTGGTGGACGGTGCGCTTGTACTGCGCCTCCTGGTGGGTCAGCGGCACGTCGCGCACCCAGTTGTAGTCCGTGTAGCCGAATTCCTTGAGAACGCGCATGTACTCAAAGCGGGTGTATGCGGGCACGTCGGTCTTCTGCCACAGCCACTCCGCGTGGGTCTTCTCCTCAACGGCCGCACTGGCCTCGACCTGCCGGGTCCAGTCCCACACCGGGTGGGTGACGGCGGGCACGGCCGCTCGGGCCGCGACGTCGACCACCGTGTCGATCCGGACCACGGCCGGAGTCGCCGGGTGGGCGATCGTCGTGTAGAGCGCCGGCTTCGCGGGCGTGCGGCAGTCGAGCCCGTCGGCGCTCGCCGTGCCGGCTGCGCCGACGACGCCACCGCCGACCAGGACGGCCGAGCAGACGAGCGTGGCCCATGACGTGGTGCTGTGCATCGGTTGGTTCCCCTTCGTCCCCGAGCCGACCCCTCGTCGGCTACTCGGTAGTAGCTCTGCGGCCACTGAGCAGGAACCTACAAGCGTTGTTCATGGTTTGGTAAAGGAAAAGTAAAGTTCTAGCCGTTCGGCTGCGGTGGGGTCATCCGTTCGGTCGACCCGGCCGCGGAGTGGCTGGCTCAGCCGAGGTGCAAGGCGACGCGGATGTTGCGCTGGTGCCGGATCATCACCAGCACGCCGATCGCGACCCCGAACACCCGCGCCGCGGTCTCCGGGTCCGGCACCGGCGCCGCCAGGGACAGCACCACCAGGGCGGCGGCCGCGCAGAGCGACGCGAGCGCCATCCACCGCCCGATCGCCACGATGATGCCGAACAGCACCACCATCACGAGGGCAAACCACGGCAGCAACGCCAGCACCGCACCGAGCGAGGTCGCCACCCCCTTGCCGCCGCGTCCCCGCAGGAACGGCGAGAACATGTGGCCGAGCACGGCAGCCAGCCCCACGGCATACGCGGTGGTCCGGTCGAGCAGCCACAGGGCGAGCAGCGACGGCACCAGCCCCTTGAGCACGTCGAGCACCCCGACGACGACGCCGTAGCGCAGTCCCAGCACCCGCCCGGCGTTGGTCGCGCCCGGGTTGCCCGAGCCGAGCCGCAGGTCGCCGTGGCGGCGGCGCGCGATCATCGTCGCCGGGCTGATGCTGCCCACGACGAAGGCCACCACGACCGCCAGGACGAACCATGGCCACGACGCCGGTGCGGTCACGAGGCTGCTCCGTCGTCCTCGGTATGAGGTGACTCCCCCACGCCGCGCACGTCGCCCGCCGTCTCGTCCCGCCCGCGGCCCGCGTCCTCCAACCGTGGGGAGACCACGACGCCGATGGTGCCCGGCCCGACGTGCGCGCCGACCACGGCGCCCAGTTCGACGAGGACCACCTCGTGGGCCTCCGGGAGCCGCTCCCGGAGCCGGTCGGCGAGCGCCTCCGCGCGCGTCTGCGAATCCAGGTGCTGCACAGCGACATCCACGCCTGCGTCGCCCCCGGTCTCGGTCGCCGCGGTCACGGCCCGCTCCTCGAGGCGGCCCAGCGCCCGGGAGGCCGTGCGCACCTTCTCGAGCGGCTCGATGTGCCCGTCGTCGAGCGTCAGCAGCGGCTTGATCGCCAGCGCCGAGCCCAGCAGCGCCGAGGCCGCGCCGATCCGGCCACCACGGCGCAGGTACTCGAGCGTGTCGACGTAGAACACCGTCGTCGCCGCCGCGGCCCGGCGCCGCGCCACCTCGGCCGCCTCCTGCGCCGTCGCTCCCCCGGCGAGCGCGTGCGAGGCGGACAGCACCGCGTAGCCGAGCCCCATCCCGAGCACCCGGGAGTCGACGACCTCCACCGGCACGGGCGACTGCCGCGCCGCGAGCTGCGCCGCCTCATACGTGCCGGACATCGCAGCCGAGATGTGCACGGAGACAAGCGAATCCGCACCCTCGTCCGCGGCCGCCTCATACGCCTCCAGGAACACCTGGGGGGACGGGCGGGAGGTGCTGACCGGGGTGAAGGAGCGCAGGGCGGTCGCGACCTCCGCCGGCGTGACGGCCACGCCCTCGTCGTGCTCGGTGCCGCCGATCACGACGTGCAGCGGCACGACACGGATCCCCTCGCGCGCGACCACCTCCGCCGGCAGGTATGCCGTGGAGTCGGTCACGATCGCGGGGCCCACTCGGGCAGGCTATCCGGATCCTGGCGCGCCACGCCGCACCGGTCGGCCGGTCACGACGTCGGGGGTGCCGCGTCAGCCGGTGACGATGTTGACCAGCTTGGGCGCGCGCACGATCACCTTGCGCACCGTCTGGCCGTCCAGCAGCGCGGTGATCTTGTCCGTGGCCAGCGCGGCCGCCTCCAGATCCGCGTCGCTGATGTCCGCGGCCACCTCGATCCGGTCACGGACCTTGCCCTGCACCTGCACCACGCAGGTGACGGTGTCCTCGACCAGCATCGCCGGGTCCGCCTGCGGGAACGGCTGATAGGTGATCGTGTCGTCGTGCCCCAGCCGCTGCCACAGCTCCTCGGCGATGTGCGGCGCGACCGGCGCGGTCATCACGACGATCGCCTCGGCGGCCTCGCGCGGCACCGCCGGCAACTTGGTCAGCGTGTTGTTCAGCTCGATCAGCTTGGCCACCGCGGTGTTGAAGTGCAGCGCGGCGTAGTCGCGGCCCACGCCGTCGGCCGCGCGGTGCACCGCCCGCGTGGTGTCCAGGTCCATCGGGTCCTCGGACACCCGCAGCTCGCCGGTCGTCTCGTCGACCACGG
>CAYRLV010000323.1:0-4722 GCA_964425155.1 uncultured Ornithinicoccus sp.
GTCGCCGCTCAGGCGTTCGGCTTTCGGCCGTGGTTGGCCGCCTTGTGCTTGCGGGAGCGACGCTTGCGGGCACGCTTGCTCATGGGACTCTCCAAGGGGTCGGGTCGGGGCCCGGACGGGCACTGAGGGCCATTCTGGCACAGGCTGACGACCGGCCTCCGGCCGCGAGTTCGGTGATGGGTTGGTCATATCGGGCCAGCAAGACTAGGCCAATCGGGTATGGCTACGGTATGGTTCGCGTACATACGGGACGGTTTGTCTCCGTCGGACCGGGACCGCAGGGTTCCCGCGTGAAAGGACTTCACATGTCGACTCTCGCCGCTCTGTTCCAGAGCCTCTTGGCCGGGGACTTCGCCAGCTTTGCGTCCAAGGCTTCGATCTGGGAGTGGGGCGGCTGAGCCGCACGGCATCCAGCACCACCCGTGATGCCGTCCACCCATGTCTGAGGGGGTAGACGCGGCGGACGGGCGGGTCACACCCTCATCCTCGCGCGGTCCTTCGACCGCGCGAGGTCGCATCTGGGCCTACATTGCGCTGCTTGTCGTGGTGGCAGCCGCACTCGCTGTTCTGGGTCTCGCGACCCAGGAACGCCCCAAGCTCACCCCCTTGATCGTGCTGTCGTGCATGGCGGTCCTCGGCAGCTCGATCCCCGAGGAGAGCGCCGGGTCCAGCGTGCTCATCTCGTTCAACATGATCATCCTGGCGGCCGCGGTCGCCCTGGTGGGCCCCGCGGGCGCGGTCGTCGTCGGCACCGTGGCGGCACTGTTCGCGTGGGGACACCGGCGGGCCGAGGTGCGGGTGTTCAACAGCATCATGGGCGGCGTCCTGGGCGGTGTCGGCGGCTTCGTCTACCTGCTGACGGGCGGGCTGCTGCCGGTGCAGGAGTCGGAGGGGCCCACCAGCCTGCTGCTCCGGGTCGGCGCACCCCTGATGTGCGCCGTGGTGGCGATGAGCGTGGTCAACGCCCTGCTGCTCGGCGGGGTCATCCGGCTGAGCACGGGCGCCCGAGTGGTCCGGTTCGCCGCGCGGATGCTGACCACGTCCGGCCCGGCCTACGTCGGCTACGGCCTGGTCGGCTTCTTGTTCGTCGTGCTGTGGAACCCGGGCGGCGTCAAGGTGTTCAGCGCCGTCCTCGTGCTGGCGCCGCTGTTCGTGGCGCGCTGGGCGTTCGGGCAGTACGGCGACGAGCAGCGGGTCCACGAACGCACGGTGAGTGCCCTCGTGGCCGCGGCCCAGGCCAACGACCCCTACACCCGCGGGCACAGCGAGCGGATGGCCACCCTGTGCGGGCTGATCGCCGAGCAGCGGTCGTTCGGGTTCCAGCGCAGCGAGGCGCTGCGCTTCGCGGCACTGCTCCATGACGTCGGCACCATCTCGCTGCCGTGGCAGACCCTGCGCAAGAGCGGGCCGCTCACCGACTCCGACCTGGAAGAGATCACCAAACACCCGGCGGTCGGGCTGGCCATGGTCGAGGACATCGCCTTCCTGCACGAGTCCTCGGTCGGCATCCTGCACCACCACGAACGCTTCGACGGCCGCGGCTACCCCTCCGGCCTCGCGGGTGAGGACATCCCCGAGCTCGCCCGCGTCATCGCCGTCGCCGACGCCTTCGACTCGATGACCACCAGCCGCTCCTACCGGCCGGCGATGTCCGTGGCGCAGGCGCTGGCCGAGTTGCGCGCCAGGGCCGGATCACAGTTCGACCCCGACATCGTCGAATCGCTCGCTGCTGCCCTCGAGGGGCACGAGTGGGACCTCACGGTGCTCTCACCCGCGGTGCTGGCCACGGCGGGGGACGCGCACGACCACGATGACCCCGTGGTCTCCGACCTCATCGCCGCGCGGGCTCCACGGACCGAACGCTCCCAGGCGCTGGGGCACCAGGAGCACCGGTGATCCAGGGAGTGACCCGGACGGACGCGGTCCTCATGGCGCTCGCGTCAGCCGTCGTCGTCGCGGCCGCCGTCGTCAGCGTGCCGGGCTGGGGAGACCTCGACTCCGGCTCCCTCCTCGTGGTGGCCGCGTTCCTGGTTGCGATCGCGGTGGGCGAGTCCCTCCGGGTCAGCCTGCTCGACGTCCGGGAGATGCCGCCGGTGGCCATGGCGGCGTCACTGGCGTTCGCGATGACGACCGAGTGCCCGAGCGGCCAGCCGGTCCTGATCGGCGCCGCCGGGGTCACGGTGGTCACGGCACTGGGCATGGGGATCGGTGCCGCCGCGTTCGTGGCGGTCCGCCGCCGTCCCGTCTCACTCGTCTCCCTGTCGGTCGGGCTGCTCGGCACGGCCACGGCCGCCGTCCTCTTCCGCAAGCTGCCGCTCATCGACGGGCTCACCGTGCTCGAGAAGCAGCAGCAGTGGGACCGCGACCGCTGGATCACGGCCCTGTGCATGCTGGGCGCCGCCGCCTTGTCGCTGGTGGTGCAACTGGTGCTGCTGGCGCTCGCTCGAGCCAGCCACGAGCACGCCCCGCTGCCCCGGGCCCTCGTGGACGAGGCCTCCGCGCTGTTTCCGCTGTTCTCGGCCCTGGCCGCCTCGAGCGCCCTCATCGCGCTCGCCGAGCGACCGCTGGGGGTCCTGGCGATCCCGCTGTTCCTCACCCCCTTGCTGCTGCTGCAGTTCGCCCTCCGCCGGCACTCGCTGATCCGGGCCACCTACCGGCAGACGGTCCGTTCGTTGTCCCGGTTGACCGAGCTCGGCGGCTACACCGCGGCGGGACACTCCCGACGGGTCGCGGCCCTCTGCGTGGCCATCGGCCGCGACCTCGGGTTGTCCGAGCGGGAGGTGCTCGACCTGGAGTACGCCGCGCTGCTGCACGACATCGGCCAGGTGTCCCTGACCGAGCCCATCCCGGGCGGGGCCACCGTGCTCGTCGCCCCCGGCGACCAGCAGCGGATCGCGATGGACGGCGCCCGCATCGTGCGTGAGACCGGTGAACTCGACCGGGTGGCGACGATCATGGAGACCCAGGCCACCCGCTACCGCCAAGTGCGGGAGCTGGGCGAAGACCTACCGACGTCCAGCCGGATCCTCAAGGTGGCCAACGCGTTCGACGACCTCGCCCGGGGTGCCACGGGCGGCCCGCGGGCCGCGGCGGCGATCGAGCGGATCCAGCTCGGACTGGGTTACGAGTACGACCCGCACGTCGTGGACGCGCTGGCTCGGGCCCTGGGCCGCGGCGTCACCGTCGAGTGACGCCGCGACCAACAGAGCGCGGCGTGGGGCCGGGGCCTGCGCGGACCACCCGTCAGTGCACCTGGGTCTCCATTCCGAGCTCCTTCTCGACCCGAGGGTCCCCGGCGTCCACGAAGTAGTCGCGGGCCACGGTCTGGTCCACACCGGCCGGCACCTTCGCGAGCCGGAGCAGGACGGTCACCACCACGGCCACGACCACGTTGATCACGAAGGCGGTGAGGGCGATGTAGCCCATCTCGCCGATCCCGTTGATCATGGCGAGGGAGCTCGCGAAATGGTTGCCGGTCACCGGGTTCACGTTGTGGTAGGCGGTCACCGTGCCGTAGACCATCGCCACCGCCCAGCCGGCGAGCAGACCCCAGCGGTGGAGCCACCGGGTGTAGAGACCGAGGACGACCGCTGGGAAGGTCTGTAGGATCCAGATACCTCCGAGCAGCTGGAAGTTGATGGCGTTCTGCTTGTCCAGCGTGAGCACGAACACGAGCGCGAAGGCCTTGACCACCAGGGACGCCGCCTTGGAGACCTTGGCCTCCTCCGCGTGCGTCGCGTGCGGTCGGAACCACTCGCGATACACGTTGCGGGTGAAGGTGTTCGCGGCCGCGATGGACATGATCGCCGCGGGCACGAGCGCGCCGATCGCGATCGCTGCGAAGGCGACGCCGGCGAACCACGAGGGGAACATGTCCTCGAACAGCTGGGGGACGACCAGCTGCGCGTTGGCCTTGCCGTCCAGCCCGATCGGCTGCGTGCCGGCGGCGATCGCCACCCAGCCCAGCAGGGCCAGCAGCCCCAGCACGAAGCTGTAGGCGGGGAGGATGGACGCGTTGCGCCGGATCGTGTTGCGCGACTTGGCCGACAGGGTCGCGGTGATCGAGTGCGGATACATGAACAGCGCCATCGCCGACCCGAGGGCGAGGGTGCCGTAGGCCCAGTACTGCTTGCTGTTCGGGATGAACGCGCCGGTCGGCTCGCCGGTGTCCGGGTTGGGCGTCGCCATCTTGTCCTCGGCCGCCTGGAAGATGTGGTCCCAGCCGCCCACCTTGGACGGCAGGTAGACGACGGCGACGATGATCACCAGGTAGATGAGTGCGTCCTTGACGAACGCGATGATCGCCGGAGCGCGCAGCCCGCTGGAGTAGGTGTAGGCGGCGAGCAGCGCGAACGCGATGAACAGGGGCAGGTCCTTGGCGATCAGACTCCCCGAGCCGCCCAGGCCGGCAACCTCGAGCACGGCCTGGATCCCCACCAGCTGCAACGCGATGTACGGCATCGTCGCCAGCAGCCCGGTCACCGCGACCGCCAGGGAGAGTCCGCGCGAGCCGTGCCGGCCGCGGACGAAGTCCGCTGGGGTGACGTAGCCGTGCCGGTGGCTCACCGACCACAGCCTCGACATGAAGACGAAGATGATCGGGTAGAGGACGATCGTGTAGGGGACCGCGAAGAAGCCGCTCACCGAACCGAGCGCGAACATCGCCGCCGGCACCGCGACGAAGGTGTATGCCGTGTAGAGGTCGCCACCGAGCAGGAACCA
>CAYRLV010000324.1:0-4711 GCA_964425155.1 uncultured Ornithinicoccus sp.
CACTACCTGTGGCACCCGTGGTCGCGGGTCGACTACGTCGTCGACGTGACGACCGAGGTGCCTTACACCGCACCCGTGCTCGCCTGCCCGACGCACGAGAACGTGCCGCTCAAGTCGATCGAGTTCTTCCTCAAGTTCCGCATCCACGACGCCGTGCGCTTCGTGCAGACGATCGGCGCGGGCAACTTCGACCTGGTGCTGTCCAACTCGGTGCAGGACGCCATCCGGCAGCGCAGCCGCCAGGTCCACACCGAGCAGGCCTACGACCTGCGCGGGTCGGACGTGCAGGACATGCAGGAGCTGCTCAACCGACAGCTCGAGCGCTACGGCGTGCAGATCATGGGCTGCAACATCCCGGACGTGCAGCTGCCCACGCAGTACCGCGAGCACATCTCGACTCGTGAGCGGGTGGCCAAGGAGCTGGCCGCCTACGAGAAGGAGTGGGAGCTGACCCGCAAGCGCCGGGTGGACACCCTGCTGATGGACATCGAGAAGTCCAAGAAGGTCCGCGACGCCAAGGTCGTCGAGGTCAACGCGGCGCTCAACAAAGCCCGCAGCGACGTCGCGCAGATGCTCGAGGAGAAGGAGACCGAGGCGCAGAAGGTCAAGTTCGAGATCGAGACCCGAGGCCGCAGCAACCTGGTCGCCGCCCAAGGCGAGGCGAAGGCCCAGCGGCAGCTGGCCACCTCCTACCGCGACAACCGGGCGGTGCTCGGCTACGAGCTGGCCCGGCGCCGACTCGACGTCGGGGCCCAGCTGGCGGACCAGGCGCCGCAGCCGATCATCGTGCACACCGACACCGGCGCGACCGACACGTCGGCGCTGTCCACGCTGTTGCTCGCGCAGCTGGTGCCGCAGGTCGCTCGTGACGGCCACGGCGGCAACCACGCGCTGCCCGGGGGCACGTCGTCCGGCGGGCGGTCGCGCAAGGCCGACGTCCAGGAGGCGGCGCGGGCCGTCGCCGACGTCGCGGAGACGGTCCAGCAGAGCCGGGGCAAGGGCCGCGGCTGACCCCTCCCGCCCGGTCGTGCTCACTGCCGGCCGGATTGCTCACCACGGGCCGGTTCTCGGTACGCCGAGACCGGCCCGCGGTGAGCACGGGCGGGTCAGACGGGGTCGACCGGGCTCGGGCAGGTCGACCCCGTCAGTCTCCGGCCCGGCCGTGCAGGTAGGCCGCCGTGTCGGCGTCCGCGGGCAGCAGGGACTCGATCGACAGCTCGGCCAGCGTCACGTCCACCGCGGTGCCGAACGTCGAGATGATCCCGAGGAAGCTCAGCACCCGCCCGTCGACCCGGAACTGCAGCGGGATGTGCACCCCACCCCCGGTGGGCGTCTCCACCGGCGGCACCTCCTGGTCGCACGGGTAGGTGAGCAGCTCGTCATACAGCTCCCGGAGGCGGGAGTCTCCGGACACCGCGAGGTTGCGGCGCAGCGTGGCCAGGACGTGGCCGCGCCACTGGCCGAGGTTGACGATGGACGGCGCCATCCCCTCCGGGTGCAGCGAGAGGCGCAAGGTGTTGACCTGCCCCTCCAGCAGCCAGGGAGCGACGCCGCCGAGCAGCACGCCGAGGCCGGAGTTGGTGTCGATGACGTTCCAGGCATGGTCGACCGCGAGCGCGGGGTACGGCTCGTGCCCGGCGAGGACCTGTCGCACGGCGGCCAGCGACGCCTGCAGCTCGGGGGCGTCGAGGGAGTACTCCGGGTACACCGGCGCGAACCCGCCGGCGAGCAGCAGCCGGTTGCGTTCGCGCAGCGGCACCTCCAGCCGGTCGGCCAGGCGCAGGATCATCTCGCTGCTCGGCCGGGAGCGGCCGGTCTCGACGAAGCTCAGGTGCCGGGTCGAGGTGCCGACCTCGAGGGCCAGCTGCAGCTGGCTGAGCCTCCGCTCGCGCCGCCAGTCGCGCAGCAGCTCGCCCACACCGGTGCCGGTGTGCACAGCGGTCGTCATGCGGCGTCCTTCCCGGTCCGGGGCAGCAGCTGCACCAGCAGCACCACGACTGCGGCGAGCCCGGTCAACAGGAGCAGGCTGGCGCCGAAGGCGTCGCGGAGCGACGGGTCACCACTGCTGCCACCGTAGAAGACCAGACCGATCAGCGCGACGCCGATCGCGCCACCGACCTGCGTGACCATCGCGAGCGCTCCTCCGGCGAGGCCGGCGTGCTCGGGCGCCACGCGGGACATCGCGGCGAGCGACAGCGGGGCGATCACCAGGCCCATCCCCGCTCCGTGCAGGGCGAGGGCCGGCGCCAGCCACCACACCGAGCGCGTGTCTCCGACGAGGTCGAGCGAGGCCAACAGCCCGAGCAGCGCCACCACCATCACCGCGCCGCCGACGGCCGGGGTCTGCCGGCCGACCCGACGCGCGATGGCGCCGACCGTCGTGGAGGTCGCCAGGTAGCCGACGCCGATGCTGACGAAGAGCGCGCCCGCCCCGAGGGCGGACAGCCCCCGACCCTCCTGGACGTAGACCGCGAAGACCAGGAAGAAGGACGGGAGGGTCGCGGCGAACGCCAACTGGGCCACCAGCCCGGTGCTCAGCGCCCGCTCGCGCAGCACGGTCAGGTCGATCAGCGGATGACCTCCGATCCGAGCCAACCTCGTTTGGTGCCAACCGAACCCGACGAACAACACCGCCGAGCCGGCCAGCAGCAGCCAGGTCCAGATCGGCCAACCCTGTTCCCGCCCCTGGATGAGCGGGAGCACGAGCGCCACGAGTGCGCTGGTCACCAGCGCCGTGCCGAGCAGGTCCGGCCGCCCGGCCCGCAGCCCGTGGTCCGCGGGGACCACGCGACCCAGCAGGGCCAGCGCCGCCAGCCCGACGGGCACGTTGAGGAGGAAGCACCCCCGCCACCCCGAGCCCAGCAGGTCGGCCGCGATCAGGAGACCCCCGACCAGCTGACCGGAGACCGCCGCGATGCCCATCGTGAGTCCGTATGCCGTGAACGCCCGCACCCGCGCGCGTCCGGCGAAGGTCGCGCCGAGGATCGCCAGGACCTGCGAGGTGAGCAGCGCCGCCGACACCCCCTGCAGCACCCGCAGCACCACGAGGAACTCGATGGTCGGGGCCAGGCCGCACCCGGCGGACGTCGCCGTGAAGGCCGCCATGCCGAGGCCGAAGACCCGCCGGCGACCGTAGAGGTCACCCAGCCGACCGGCGACGATCACCAGGGCCCCGACCGCGAGGGCGAACCCGGCGATCGTCCACTGGATGCTGCCGGCCCCGGCACCCAGGTCGCTCTGGATCGACGGGATCGCGACGTTGATGACGAACACGTCGAGGGTCGCCATGAACGTCCCGCTGAGGACGACGAGGAGCGTGGCCCAGCGCAACCGGTCCGCCGGGTCACCGGGCCGGGGATCCGGTGAGCCGCACGAGGGGTGCGTTCCGTGCGCCGCGGTGCTGGTCGTCATACCGTCTCCTCCGTCGTGGTGGTGACGGCAAGCCTGCCCACCGCAGGGAAGCGCGTCGATTCCCTCCGAGGTCATGCCCCTCCCCCGCCCCGAATGATTGTTGGATCTGCGCGGGGAAACCGCCTCAAGTCCAACAACCACTGCCAACGGTTGCCGGGGCCCGTAGGCTCGGGGCGACCGGCCGCGCTCGGGGCGTGGCCCGACGATGAGGGAGCACCATGGATCGCAAGATGTGGGACACCGCGCTGCCGATGCTCTTCGCGCTGCTGATCGTCATCTGCAGCCTCTGGATCAAGGACGCGGTCGTCCCGGTCGCGATCGTCGGGGGGATCCTGCTCGGCATCTACTACGCCGCCGTGCGCCCCAGCATGATCCGCAACAGCGGCGAGGGCCGCGAGCGCCACCGGGACCGCTGAATCGGGCCGGCAGTCGTCCGGGGCGTTGCTCCCGCGATTCGCGCGGCGGGCCGCTCAGTCCGCCGAGGACTCCGCCCACAGGTTGATACCGCACTCGACCGCGTCCCGGTCGATCTCGGCCAGCTCCTCCGCCGTGAAGTCCGGGCCGGACAGGGCGGCCACGTTGGTCTCCAGCTGCTCGACCGACGAGGCGCCGATCAGCGCGGACGTCACCCGGTCGTCCCGCAGGCACCAGCGCAGCGCCATCTGCGCGAGCTTCTGGCCGCGTCGCTCCGCGATCGCGTTGAGCGCCCGCACGTGCCGCAGCACCGACTCGTCCAGGTGCTCCGGCAGCAGCGACTTGTCCTGTGCCGCCCGCGAATCCTCCGGTATGCCGTGCAGGTAGCGGTCGGTGAGCAGCCCCTGGGCGAGCGGTGAGAAGACGATGCACCCCATGCCCTGCTGGTCGAGCTCGTCGAGCAGGTCCTGCTCGATCCAGCGGTTGAGCATCGAGTAGGACGGCTGGTGGATCAGCAGCGGGGTGCCCAGCTCCCGCGCGATGGAGGCGGCCTCGCGGGTGCGCTTGGCCGAGTAGGACGAGATCCCCGCATACAGCGCCTTGCCGGAACGGACCGCCTGGTCCAGCGCCCTCATCGTCTCCTCGACCGGCGTCTCGTGGTCGGCCCGGTGGCTGTAGAAGATGTCGACGTAGTCGAGTCCCATCCGGTGCAGCGAGTCGTCGAGCGACGCGAGCAGGTATTTGCGCGAACCGCCGATCCCGTAGGGGCCCGGCCACATGTCCCACCCGGCCTTGCTCGAGATGACCAGCTCGTTGCGGTAGGGGCCGAAGTCCTCGTGCAGGATCCGGCCGAAGTTGCGCTCCGCCTCGCCGTAGGGCGGGCCGT
>CAYRLV010000325.1:0-4698 GCA_964425155.1 uncultured Ornithinicoccus sp.
CTCAACACCATCGAGGACGAGGACGGCAACGAGCGCGACATCCTGCGCGGCAACATGCCGTTCGGCACTCCTGGCAGCGGCGAGGTCGGGCTCTACTACATCGGCTACGCCCGCGACGTCTGGGTGACCGAGCAGATGCTGGAGAACATGTTCCTCGGCGACCCGCCGGGCAACTACGACAAGATCCTCGACTTCTCCACCGCCGAGACCGGCACCAACTTCTTCGTCCCGTCGCTCGAGGTGCTCGAGTCACTCGGTGACCTCGGCGGGGACGAGGAGGAGCCCGAGCCCGGCACGGTCGCCGAGCAGCTCGCGGCCGAGGAGGCGGAGGCGACCGGCGCCCAGGGCACCGACGACGGCGACCACACGACATACCCATCCACTCGGGCCGGCGACGGTTCGCTCGGCATCGGCAGTCTCCAAGGAGGACACCAGCCATGAACAACCTGCATCGCGAACTCGCCCCGATCTCCGACGCCGCCTGGGGCGAGATCGAGGAGGAGGCCGCCCGGACGTTCAAGCGCAACCTCGCCGGCCGGCGGGTGGTGGACGTCCAGGGCCCCGACGGCGTGGGGCTCGCGTCGGTGGCCACGGGCCACCGCGGCACGGCGGTGACGACGCCGGACGGGGTGCAGGCGCGGCAGCGCGAGGTGGCGCACGTCGTGGAGTTCACCGTCCCGTTCGTCGTGCAGCGGGAGGACGTGGACGACGTCGAGCGCGGATCGCTCGACTCCGACTGGCAGCCGGTCAAGGACGCCGCGAAGCAGCTGGCGTTCGCCGAGGACCGGGCGATCTTCACCGGCTTCGCCGACGGCGGCATCCAGGGCATCGCCGAGACCACCAGCAACACCCGGATGACGCTCCCCGAGGACGCGCGCGAGTTCCCCGACGTCGTGGCGCAGGGGATGACCCAGCTGCGGCTCGCCGGCGTCGAGGGCCCCTACCACCTGGTGGTGAGCGCCGACGCCTACACGCGGCTGAACGAGACCCGCGACCACGGCTACCCGGTGTACGAGCAGGTGGCCCGGCAGTTGGAGAGCCGGATCGTGTGGGCGCCGGCGATCGAGGGCGCGGTGCTGCTCTCCACGCGCGGCGGTGACTACGACCTGCACCTCGGCCAGGACACCTCGATCGGCTACCAGCACCACGACGACGAGTCGATCACCCTCTACCTGACCGAGTCGTTCACCTTCCGGCCGCTGACCGAGGAGGCGTCGGTCGTCTTCACCGCCTGACGCCCACCCCGCCCGGCGCGGGGCGTGGGTGCGTCGCGCGGTCAGGCGCCGGCGTTCCAGGCGGTGATCCGCCAGCCGAGCCGTCCCTCGGTGAGCTCGGCCCAGTGACAGTTGTGCAGCCCGCCGATCGCGGTCCACGCGGTGTGCTGCTCGATCCCGGCCATCGACGCGGCGAGCGCCCGCCCGGTCACGCCGTGCGTCGCGACGACCGCGCACTCCCCCGCGCCGAGCACCTCGACCAGTTCGTCCAGGCACGCCCGCCCGCGCTCGACCACCTGTGCCACCGTCTCCCCGTCGACGCCGCGCGGCAGGTCCTGGCCCTCGGCCAGCGCGGCCTGCAACTCGGGGTAGGTCTCCGCCACGTCGCCGGCCGTCATCCCCTGCCACTGGCCGACGTGGATCTCCCGCAGCCGCTCGTCATACCGGACGTCCACCCCGGCCACCGCGCTGATCGCCCGCGCGGTCTCCGCGGCGCGCTCCAGGTCGCTCGACCAGATGAGGGACGGCTCGTATGGCGCGAGCGCGGCCGCCGCCGCGGCCGCCTGCGCCCGGCCGGTCGCCGAGAGCGACGTGTCGAGCTGGCCCTGCCAGATGCCCTGCGCATTGTGGGTGGTCTCGCCGTGCCGGACGAGGACGAGGCGCCGGCGGGGCGTGTTGCCCGGTGCGGTGGCCACGTCAGGTCTGGGCCGAGACGTCGATGGTCGGGCAGTCCTTCCACAGCCGCTCGAGGGCGTAGAACTCGCGCTCATCATCGTGCTGCACGTGCACCACGATGTCGCCGAAGTCCAGCAGCACCCAGCGACCGTCCCGCTCGCCCTCGCGCCGGACCGGGCGCACCCCGAGGGAGTGCAGCCGCTCCTCGACCGCGTCGACGACCGCCTTGATCTGCCGGTCGTTGGCCGCCGACGCGATGACGAACACGTCGGTCAGGGCGAGCTGGCCGCTCACGTCGATGGCGACCACGCGGGTCGCGAGCTTGTCCTCGGCGGCCGCGCCCGCGGCGCGTGCGAGGTCGACAGCGTGGGTACTGGCTGCCACGTTCAGTCCTCCTGCGGCCGGTCGGGGGTGGGCTGGCCCGACCGGTAGAGCTTGTACTTGGCGATGTACTGCACCACCCCGTCCGGCACGAGGTACCAGACCGGCTCCCCCGCTCCCACCCTGGCGCGGCAGTTCGTGGAGCTGATCGCCATGGCGGGGACCTCCTGGAGCGTGACCCCGTCGGTGGGCAGGCCGGTGCGGGACAGCTCGTGGCCCGGTCGGGTCACCCCGATGAAGTGGGCCAGGTCCCAGAGCTGGTCGACCCCCTTCCAGGACAGGATCTGGCCGAGGGCGTCGGCACCGGTGATGAAGAACAGCTCGGCGTCCGGCCGCTGCCGGTGCAGGTCGGTCAGGGTGTCCAGGGTGTAGGTCGGGCCCGGGCGGTCGATGTCCACGCGGCTGACGGTGAACCGGGGGTTCGAGGCGGTGGCGATCACCGTCATCAGGTAGCGGTGCTCGGGCGAGGTGACCTCCCGGCCGTCCTTCTGCCAGGGCTGACCGGTGGGCACGAAGACCACCTCGTCGAGCCCGAACCGTGCCTGCACCTCGCTCGCGGCCACCAGGTGGCCGTGGTGGATGGGGTCGAAGGTGCCACCCATGACCCCGAGGCGGGTCCGCGTCAGTGGCTCTCGTCCTGTCCGTGCTCGCCACCGGACTTGGGTCGGTGGTCGGCGGCGGTGTTGCGGAAGGACCACACGAAGGCCAGCAGGATCAGGAAGCACGCGAACGCGATGAGCCCGAAGGCGATGGGCGGGATCGGCAGCTCCGCGCCGTGCTCGGCCTCCTGTGCCGCCAGCGAGATCAGGGACGACGTCATGGCGCAAGGGTACCGGTGCCGGGCCGGATCGGGCGCACCCGGGCCGCAGCCGGGTCGCCTAGGCTGCCGTGCATGCCGCCCGAGCTGTCCGTGGTCGTCCCGATGTTCAACGAGGAGGACGTCCTGCCCCTGCTCGTCGAGCGGCTGCGACCGGTGCTCGACGGGCTGCACACCTCATACGAGGTGGTGGCGGTCGACGACGGGAGCAGCGACGCGACGCCGGTGCTGCTGCAGCGGCACCGGCGGGACTGGCCGCAGCTGCGGGTGGTGCGGCTGCGGGCCAACGCCGGGCACCAGGCGGCCATCTCGGCGGGACTGGCGCGTGCCCGCGGCTCGTTCGTGGCGACCATCGATGCGGACCTGCAGGACCCGCCCGAGGTGGTCGCGCAGATGCTCGAGGTGGCGCGCGCCGAGCAGGTCGACGTGGTCTACGGGGTGCGGGCGGACCGGTCGAGCGACTCGTGGTTCAAGCGCGGGTCGGCCCGGGTGTTCTACCGACTGATCCGGCGGATGAGCAGCACCGACGCCCCGGCCGAGGCGGGCGACTTCCGGCTCATGTCCCGGGCGACGGTGGACGCCATCAACAGCCTGCCGGAGCACCACCGGGTGCTGCGGTTCGTCGTGCCCGCGCTGGGTTTCCCGTCCTCGTCGGTCGGCTACCGGCGGGACGAGCGCGCGGCCGGCGCCTCGAAGTACCCGCTGCGCCGGATGCTGCACCTGTCGCTGGACAGCCTCACCGGCTTCTCGATCGCGCCGCTGCGGATGGCCACCTGGTTCGGGCTCGGCGGCGGCGTGCTCGCCCTGCTGGTCCTCGTGTATGCGGTGGTGTCCGAGCTGCTCGGCCGCACCGTCGCCGGCTGGACCTCGACCGTCGTCATCGTCGCCGGGGTCGCGGCGGTGCAGCTGCTCTGCCTGGGCATGCTCGGGGAGTACGTCGGCCGGATGTACACGATGATGCAGGGCCGGCCGACCTACTTCGTGGCCTACGACTCGGCCGACTCGCCCACCTCGCACGACTCGGACGACTCGCCCACCTCCGTGCCGGGAGCGGACGAGCGGCCGACGACGGGCCCGCTGCCGCCCCGCGAGGAGCGGCCGCTCAGCCGGGACGACGGGCGGTCACGAGCAGACTGACCCCCGGCAGCCGGCGCACCGGCAGGTAGCGCTCGGCCGTGACCACCGCGCGCAGGCCGGCGTTGACCACCGGGTTCATGTCGTCGAGGTCGCTGCCGGTGCTCGTCCGGCGGCGCAGCGCGACCGCGGGGCGCAGGAGCACGTTCCAGGAGGCCACCTGCTGCACCGTCAGCCCGGCCCGCTCCAGCAGCTCGACGAGGGTCGCGCGGGTGTAGCGGCGCAGGTGGTCGACGGCCACGTCGTGGGCCGACCACAACCGCGGGTCGCAGGGCACCGCGACCGCGGCCGTGCCGCCCGGGCGCAGCACCCGGTGGATCTCCGCCGCGCAGCCGTCGTCGTCGGGCAGGTGCTCGAGCACGTCGAAGGCCACCACGAGGTCGAGTGCGCGGTCCGCGACGGGCAGCTGCGTCGCGTCCGCCCGCAGCACCGGCAGGCCGCGCTCGCGGGCCACCTCGGCCCCGTCCGGGCCGTACT
>CAYRLV010000326.1:0-4658 GCA_964425155.1 uncultured Ornithinicoccus sp.
TGAGCGCGCCCTCCATCGCGACCGGGAAGCCGACGTGCCGGCCGAGGAAGAGCACGGCGCGGGTGTCGGCCATGAACCGCGCGATCTCCCGGACCCGGTCCATGGAGTCGATGACCGCCTGGATCTTGGGCGGGGTCTCCTGCAGCTCCTTGAGGGTGGCCGGGGCCTGGTCGGCGAACGCGCCACCGCGCAGCTGCGCAAGATAGAGGCCGAGGATGTAGCAGGCGGTGATCTGGGCGAGGAACGCCTTGGTGGAGGCGACCGCGATCTCCGGTCCGGCGTGCGTGTAGAGCACGGCGTCCGACTCGCGGGGGATGGTCGCGCCGTGGGTGTTGCAGATCGACAGCGTGGACGCGCCCAGCTCGCGGGCGTGCTTGACCGCCATCAGGGTGTCCATCGTCTCGCCGGACTGCGAGATCGACACCACCAGGGTCTGCCCGTTGACCACCGGGTCGCGGTAGCGGAACTCGTGCGCCAGCTCGACCTCGCAGGGGATCCGGGTCCACCGTTCGATGGCGTACTTGGCGACCATCCCCGCATACGACGCGGTGCCGCAGGCCACGATGACGATCTTGTCGACCTGGCGCAGCGTGTCCTCGGGGATGCGCAGCTCGTCCATGACGAGGTTGCCGTCCTCGTCCGTGCGACCGAGCAGGGTGTCCGCGACCGCGTGCGGCTGGTCGTGGATCTCCTTGTCCATGAACGTGTCGAAGCCGCCCTTCTCGGCGGCGGCCGCGTCCCAGTCGACGTGGTAGGGCTTGCCGTTCGCCTCGGTGCCGTCGAAGTTGATGACGGTGGCCCGGTCCGGGGTGATGGTGACGATCTGGTCCTGGCCCAGCTCGAGCGCCTCGCGGGTGGAGCCGATGAACGCGGCGACGTCGGAGCCGAGGAAGTTCTCTCCCTCGCCGAGACCGACGACCAGCGGGCTGTTGCGACGCGCCCCGACGACCACGCCGGGCTGGTCGGCGTGCACGGCGAGCAGCGTGAACGCGCCCTGCAGCCCTTGCACCACCTCACGCATCGCCTCGGTGAGGTCGCCGGTGCGGTCGTAGGCCCGGGCGACCAGGTGCGCGGCCACCTCGGTGTCGGTCTCGCTCTCGAAGGTCACGCCCTGCTCGAGCAGCTCGGACTTGAGCGCGTGGAAGTTCTCGATGATGCCGTTGTGGATCAGCGCGAGCTTGCCGTCGGTGCCGCCGCGGTGCGGGTGGGCGTTGCCGTCGGTCGGGCCGCCGTGCGTGGCCCACCGGGTGTGCCCGATGCCGGTCGAGGTCGCGGGCAGCGGGTCGTCCGCCACCGCCTGGGTCAGGTTGGCCAGCTTGCCCGCCTTCTTGCGGGTCTCGACGTGGTCTCCGGCGAGCAGCGCGACCCCGGCCGAGTCGTAGCCGCGGTACTCCAGCCGGGCCAGGCCCTCCATGACCACGTCGAGGGCGCGATCGCTGGCTTCCGGCCCGACGTATCCGACGATTCCGCACATGGCAGGCAGCCTAATGGGCACGGCCCGCCGCGGGAGTGCGGGCGCGGTGCGCCAGAATGACCCGCGTGTCGCCACAGCAGGGCAGCAGTTTCCCGTCGCCGTACGTCGAGCTCGACCGGGCGGCGTGGGCGCGGTTGCGCAACCAGCACCCGCTCAGCCTCAGCGCCCAGGACGTCGCCCGGCTGCGCGGTCTCGGCGACCGGGTGGACCTCGCCGAGGTCGAGCAGATCTACCTGCCGCTGTCCCGGCTGCTGAACTTCTACGTCGGCGCCATCGGGGGGCTGCACCGGATCACCACCGACTTCCTGGGCGAGCGCCCCGAGCGCACGCCGTTCGTCATCGGGGTCGCCGGTTCGGTGGCGGTCGGCAAGTCGACGACCGCGCGCATCCTGCGCGAGCTGCTCTCCCGTTGGCCGGACACGCCTCGGGTGGAGCTGGTCACCACGGACGGCTTCCTCTACCCCAACGCCGTGCTCGAGCGGCGAAATATCTTGCACCGCAAGGGTTTTCCCGAGTCTTACGATCGTCGCGCGCTGCTCCGCTTCGTCGCGGAGGTCAAGTCGGGTCGCGAGGAGGTGACGGCCCCCGTCTACAGCCACCTCACCTACGACATCGTCCCCGACGAGCGGATCGTCGTGCGGCACCCGGACGTGCTCATCGTCGAGGGGCTCAACGTGCTGCAGCCGCCGCACTCGCGGTCGGACGGCACCAGCGGCCTCGCGGTCAGCGACTTCTTCGACTTCTCGGTCTACGTCGACGCCCACGTCTCCGACATCAAGGGTTGGTACGTCGACCGCTTCCTGCGGCTGCGGGAGACGGCGTTCGCCGACCCCGCGTCCTACTTCCATCGGTATGCGGAGCTGTCCGACGACCAGGCGCGGCTCACCGCCGAGGGCATCTGGGAGGCGATCAACGCCCCCAACCTCACCGAGAACGTGCGACCCACCCGCAGCCGGGCCACCCTGGTGCTGTCCAAACGGGCCGACCACAGTGTCCAGCGGGTGCGGCTGCGCAAGCTCTGACCCCCGCCCACCGGCCGAGCCGCGTCGCATCGAGCGGTGGACAATGGGGTGATGAGCGAGTCCAGCACCACAGCCCGAGACACGACCGCCGCCACCCGGACCGAACACGACTCGATGGGTGAGGTGCAGGTGCCGGCCGACGCCCTGTGGGGTGCCCAGACGGCGCGTGCGGTCGAGAACTTCCCGATCTCCGGACAGGGCGTCGCTCCTCCGATCATCCACGCCCTGGCCGCGGTCAAGGCCGAGGCCGCTCGGGTCAACGCCGACCTCGGGCGGCTCGACCCCGACCTCGCCGAAGCGGTGGCGGCCGCCGCCGACGAGGTGGCGAACGGTCAGCACGACGACCAGTTCCCGATCGACGTCTTCCAGACCGGGTCGGGCACCTCGACCAACATGAACGTCAACGAGGTCGTGGCGCGGATCGCGCACCTGGCCAGCGGACTCGCGGTGCACCCCAACGACCACGTCAACTCCGGTCAGTCGAGCAACGACACCTTCCCGACCGCGTTGCGGGTCGCGGCCGTCACCACGGCGGCCCAGCGCCTGGTGCCCGCCCTCGAGCACCTGCGGGCGGCGCTGGAGCGCAAGGCCGACGAGTTCGCGCTGGTGGTCAAGTCGGGGCGCACCCACCTGATGGACGCGGTGCCGGTCACGCTCGGCCAGGAGTTCCGGGGCTTCGCCCGCCAGATCGCGCTGGGCGAGGCCCGCGTGCACCGGGCCGCGGACGAGGCGGCCGAGCTCCCCCTGGGGGGCACCGCCGCCGGGACCGGCCTCAACGCGCCGGAGGGGTTCGCTGCGCAGGTGATCGACCGGCTGGCCGACCGCACCGGGCTCGACCTGCGTGAGGCCACCGACCACTTCGAGGCCCAGTCGGCCCAGGACGCGCTGGTCTCGCTCAGCGGTGCCACCAAGGTGGTCGCGGTGAGCCTCACCAAGATCTGCAACGACCTGCGCTGGATGGGCTCCGGGCCACGCGCCGGTCTCGGCGAGATCCACCTGCCCGATCTGCAACCCGGGTCGAGCATCATGCCCGGCAAGGTCAACCCGGTGCTGCCCGAGGCCACCGTCATGGTCTGCGCGCAGGTCGTGGGCAACGACGCCGCGGTCACCATGGCCGGTGCGAGCGGCAACTTCGAGCTCAACGTCATGCTGCCGGTCATCGGCCGCAACCTGCTCGACTCGCTGACGCTGTTGTCGACGGTCTCCCCGCTGCTCGCCGACCGCTGCATCGACGGCATCACCGCCGACGAGCAGTGCTGCCTCGACTTCGCCCAGGGCTCACCCTCGATCGTGACCCCGCTCAACCGCTACATCGGCTACGAGGCGGCGGCGGCCGTGGTCAAGCAGGCCCTCGCCGAGCGTCGGCCGATCCGCGACGTGGTCATCGACCGCGGCCACGTGACCTCGGGCGAGCTGACCGAGGAGCAGCTCGACGAGGCCCTCGACGTGCTCGCCATGACCGGCGTCCAGTCCGGCTGACCGGCTTCACGCCCCGGCGACGACCCCCCACTTGGCGGACCCAGGAGCGACGACGACGAGCGGCGAGGATCATGCCGCAGCGACGACGAGCGGCGAGAATGGAGCGGAGCGACCCTGCCGCCGAGGAGCTGCGGCAAGACCACGCAGCGAAGCGACCCCGCCGCGGAGGAGACGGACACAGCGGCGGTGACCGACCACTTGGCGGACCCAGGAGCGGCGACGACCAGCGGCGAGAATGGAGCGAAGCGACCCTGCCGCCGAGGAGCTGCGGCAAGAAGGGTCAGTACCAGCCGGTGGCCTGGGAGTGGCTCCAGGCGGCGCACGGGCTGCCGTAGCTGCCGCGGATGTAGCTCAGGCCCCAGCGGATCTGGGTGGCCGGGTTGCTCTGCCAGTCGCCGCCGGCCGTGGCCATCTTGCTGCCGGGGAGAGCCTGCGGGATGCCGTAAGCGCCGGAGGACGGGTTGGACGCGTAGGTGTTCCAGCCGCTCTCCTTGTTCCAGAGCGCGTCGAGGCAGGAGAACTGGCCGCTCCAGCCGTAGGACGCCAGCATCGACCGGGCGATGTCGCGCGGACTGCCCGAGTAGGACGGAGCCGTGCGCTGCGAGCTGCGCGATGCCGCCTCCTGCTGACGCTCCCTCTCCTTGGCCGCCTTGCGCTCCGCGGCGCGGCGCTCGGCGGCGGCC
>CAYRLV010000327.1:0-4652 GCA_964425155.1 uncultured Ornithinicoccus sp.
CACCTCGAGCTCGACGGTGCGCAACCTGGTCGGCATCGCCGGCAAGCCGCACGCCTCGACGGTCGTCGCGTGCATCGGCCCGGCGACCGCCAAGACGGCCGAGGAGCACGGCCTGCGCGTCGACGTGCTGGCCGCCGAGCCCTCGGCCGAGTCCCTGGTCGACGGTCTCGCCGACTACGGGCTCGGGCTGGCGCTGGCCGCGACCGAGGCCGGCGAGGAGGTCGTGCGCCCGAGCGCCAAGCGGGCGGCGTCCCGGCGCCGGGCCAAGTGACCGACGAGCGCACGGCCGGGGCACGACCCGCCCCGGCCGGCCTCCTGCACCGGCCCCGTCGGCTGCGGCAGACCGCCGCGGTGCGCCGCCTCGTCGCCGAGCACCGGCTGCACCCCGCCGATCTGGTGCTGCCGATGTTCGTCAGCGAGACCGCGACCGAGCCGGTGGCGATCAGCTCGATGCCCGGCGTCGTGCAACACACGCTGGACACGTTGGTCGCCGCCGCCCGCGAGGCGGTGGACGCCGGGGTCGGTGGGCTGATGCTCTTCGGTGTCCCTGCCCAGCGCGACGGGATCGGTTCGGGCGCAACGGATCCGGACGGCATACTCAATGTCGCGCTGCGCCGGGTGCGCGACGAGGTGGGCGACGACAGCGTGCTCATGGCCGACCTCTGCCTGGACGAGTTCACCGACCACGGGCACTGCGGCGTGCTCGACGACCGCGGCCGGGTCGACAACGACGCGACCCTGGGCCGCTACGCCGAGATGGCGCTGGCGCAGGTCGAGGCCGGCGCGCACGCGGTCGGACCCTCCGGGATGATGGACGGCCAGGTCGGTTGGGTCCGGTCTGCGCTGGACGAGGCCGGGCACACCGACGCGATCGTGTTCGCCTACGCCGTGAAGTACGCCTCCGGCTTCTACGGGCCGTTCCGGGAGGCGGTGGAGTCGACGCTGCAGGGCGATCGCGCCACCTACCAACAGGATCCGGCCAACGCGACCGAGGCGCTGCGTGAGCTGCGGCTCGACCTCGACGAGGGCGCCGACATCGTCATGGTCAAGCCGGGGCTGCCCTACCTCGACGTCCTGTCCGCGGTGGCCGCGGAGTCGGACGTGCCGGTCGCCGCCTACCAGGTCTCCGGCGAGTACGCGATGATCGAGGCGGCCGCCGCGCACGGCTGGATCGACCGCGAACGCGTCATGATGGAGGCGCTCACCTCGCTGCGCCGGGCCGGCGCGCAGATCATCCTGACCTACCACGCGGTCGAGGCCGCCCGCGCCCTCTCCTGAGCCGCCCGGCAGCGTCGGTCACGCGCCGCGCGCCGTGCCGCGCAGCCAGACGTCCGGCGGCAAATGCGGCTTGCCCGGGACCCCGAGGCGTTCCTCCGACACGTCGCTGAGCACGTCCGCGGCGAGCCGGCGCCAGAAGCGGGCCGCGCGTGGATTCTCCTCCTGGAAGGCGATCTCCCAGCGGCCCGGGCGCTCCCGCAGCACGTGCGTGGCGAGCTGGCGCGCCATACCCGATCCGCGCGTGGAGCGCGTGACGAAGAACTCACCGAGCATCGAGCCCGACCCGTCCGGCTGGTCACGCACCAGGGCGAACCCGGCGGGCACGTCCCCGACCCACGCGAGGTAGCCCCGCCGGTCCCGGTCGTGCTGGTATGCGGGCAGCCGCCCGGGCGGGAAGGTCCCCGTCGCATCGGGCGCGCTGCCGCGGAACTCCGACAGGTCGTGGGCGTACAGCTGCCAGAGGTGCTCCACGACCGGCCACTCGTCGGGCGCGACGCGCCGGACGGTGCGCGGCCAGGCGGCCTCGATGACCCGGGTCCGCGCCTCCGCGGGAAGGAAGCCGAGCGGCTCGAGCTCGGGTGCGGTCACCCACATCGGGACGAACCGGTTGTCGGGGTCGTCGGCCTCCGCCTCCTCCCCGCCGAGGACCGGTTCGCCGTCCGGCGCGTCGACGAGGACGTAGGACGCGTGCCGGCCCCCGTGGTCGCCCTCGAAGAGGAGTTGTCTGGCGCGGCCGGGCAGCGCGCACTCCTCGGCCAGTGCCCGGACCGCGGCCTCGGCAGCCGTCTCGCCGTCAACGATCCCGCCGCCGGGCAGCACCGCGTCGTCGCGCCCGTCGAGGTGGCGCCGGATCACCAGCAGCTTGTGGCCGCGCACGACGACGGCGGCGGCGCGGGGTGTCGGGTCTCCGAGCGGGGTGCGTGTATCAGTCACCCACCGACCCTAGTGGTGACGCGGCGGACGGCCCGCCCCGCCCGAACCTACCCACCCCGTCCCGTGGCGCATGGTTGTGGTGATCGAGTGCGAAATCCCGCGCAAGTCCAACAACCATTCGCAACGAGCAATGTTGGGTAGTCATGCTATCCAAGGTGTGTTAGGTTGGATTGTGTCGCTATCCAATCTGCCCGTGGCAGACGGCGACGGGTGGCTCCGGAGCGAGGAGGACGGTATGCGGGATCCCGGGCACGCCTGGTCGGTGCTCATCGCGCTGCACGCCACCGCGGCCACACTGGCGCTGGTGGTCGGCCCGGTGAACGTGCTGCGCCGGCCGCGCGGTGATCGTGCGCACCGGGTCCTCGGGCGCGTCTGGCTGGTCCTGATGTACTTCACCGCCGGGTCGTCCTACTGGATCCAGCAGTTGCGCCCGGGCAGCTTCAGCTGGATCCACGCGTTGTCGACGTTCACCCTGATCACCTTGACCCTGGGCCTCTGGAACGCCCGGCGCGGCCGGATCCGGGCGCACGCGGGCAACATGATCGGCACCTACCTCGGGCTGGTCGGCGCGCTGGTGGGAGTCGTGGCGGTCCCGAGCCGGTTGGTGCCGCAGGCGTTCCAGTCCGACTGGCTCGCCATGCTCGGGCTCACCGCGGCGGTGGTCGCCACCGGTCTGGCGCTCGTGGGGCTGATCATCCGGGCCCTCGGCCGGGCCGGCACCGGCGGTCAGTCCGGCCGTAGCGCCAGCTCCGCCGCTCGCACCGCAGCGGCGCCGTAGCTCCCGCCGAACATGGCGGCGTGGACGAGCAGTGGATGCAACTGGTGCAACGGCACCCGGCCGCGCCACCCGTCGGCCAGCGGCCAGGTCCGGTCGTAGGCCTCCAGCACCAGCTCCAGGTGCGGGGCGCCGAACAACGCGAGCATGGCCAGGTCGGTCTCCCGGTGGCCGCCCTGGGCCGCGGGGTCGATCAACCAGACCCTCCCGTCCTGCGCCCACAGCAGGTTGCCCGACCAGAGGTCGCCGTGGATCCGGGCGGCCGGCTCGGCCGGGCCGGCCAGCTGGGGGAGCCGGTCCAGCACCGCGCCGATCACCGCCGCCTGCTCGGGATCGAGCGCCCCGCGGTCGCGCGCCTGTCGCAGGAACGGCTCGACCCGGGCGACGGCGTAGAACTCCGCCCAGTCGCGCCCGCCACCGGCCGGCAGCGGCAGGCTGCCGATGTAGGCGGGGGAGGGCGTGCCGAATCCCTCGGCCCCGGTCCGGTGGGTCCAGGCGAGAGCCGCACCCAGGCCCTCGGCGGCCGCCGGGCTGGGCGGTGCCGGATCGACCCAGCGTTCGACGAGCGCGTGCTCGTCCGCGCCGAGCACTTCCGGCACCGGAGCGCCGTCCGTGGCCCGCAGCCACCGCAGGCCTCGCGCCTCCGCGGCGAAGAACCCGGGAGGCGCGTCGGCGAGGGTCTTGACGAGCACCGGGAGACCGTCGTCCAGGACGGCGCGTGACGCCATACAGATGTCTCCGCCGCCCACCGGGCGGACCAGCGTGGGCGGCCTGCCGAGGAGTCGTGCGACGGCGTCATAGGCGGGATCGGGCACCCCTCGACCCTAAGGTCCCTGGAGTCGCCCGTTCAGGGCGAGCGCGTACAGTGACCGCGCACCGATCGGCGAGGAGGGGACATGAGGCACGCGGCGACGCTGGTCGCGGGGGGCCTGCTGCTGGCGCTCAGCGCGTGTGGCGGGGGTGACCCGGAGTCGGGCGGCACCGGCTCGGAGACGCCCGCCCCGGGCGACGGGACACCGACGGCGCAGCCGGACAGCACGGCCGGCCCCGGCACCCCGAGCGGCGGCGCCACCGTCGCCGACGCCCCGGAGATCTGCCGGCTGTTGTCGGCCAAGGAGCGGAAATCGTTGGTGGGCAAGGAAGTCGACCGCGTGATCCCGGTCAGTGGCGCGGGCGCCGGATACACCTGCCGCTGGGTGGAGGCGAACTCCCTGTCGCCCAGCACCCTGGTGCAGGTCACCGCGATGCCGTCGCCGATCTGGGCGAAGACCCTCCCGGCGGCCCTGCAGCAGATGGAGCAGAACAAGGACCAGCTCAGCGCCCCCGACCGCAAGGAGCTCGCCAGGGCCCAGCGGCTCGTCGCGAACGGCAAGGCCACGAATCCGAAGCTGGCGTGCGGGCTGTTCACCACGCTGTCCGAGATCGGCGGTGCGCCGAAGGGCGCCGAGTACACCGTGAACCTGCTCCCGGTGGGGCAGAACCTCGGCGTCTCCGCGCAGACCTGCACCAACGGCCGGTTCACCTCGGTGGTCTTCACCAAACCCGGCCTCAAGCGCAGCAAGCAGCTGAACGACCGGGCGGTCGCGGTGCTGCGCCAGGTCCACGACCGGGCCCAGCAGCTGTCCTGACCCGGTCATCGGGCTCGCCTCGGACCGACCTGCTCAGC
>CAYRLV010000328.1:0-4648 GCA_964425155.1 uncultured Ornithinicoccus sp.
GCTTCCGCCCGGACCTGTCCTTCCTCTCCGAGGTCAGGCTCGACCTCGACGTGCGGCTGCAGGCACCGGCGCGGCTGGCCGCGGAGGTCGACCCGAACGTGCACTCCTGCGGCTCCGTGCGCGCCACGGGTGCCGCCGACCTCGCCCACCCGGAGCCGGGCTTCTACATCGTCGGGGCGAAGTCCTACGGCCGCGCGCCGACGTTCCTGGCGATGACCGGGTTCGAGCAGGTCCGCAGCGTCGTCGCCGAGCTCGCCGGCGATCACGAGGCGGCGGCCCGCGTCGAGCTGGAGCTGCCCGACACCGGCGTGTGCGGCGGCTCAGGCCTGTTTGACGCGCCCGAGCAGGCGGGGTCAGGCGGGTGCTGCGCGCCTGCGCCGCATCTGGTCCAGATCGGCACGAGGACCGCGGGATGAGCCGCGGCCGCCTGTTGGTCGTCGGCGGCGGCCAGTCGGGCCTCGCCGCCGCGCGGGCCGGGCGCGACAGAGGTTGGGAGCCGGTGGTGATTGAGGCCGGGGCGGAGCCGGTCGGGTCGTGGCCGCGCTACTACGACAGCCTGCGCCTGTTCTCCCCGCGCCGGTACAGCGCGTTTCCGGGGTGTCCGTTCCCCGGCGAGCCGGACGGCTATCCGGGCCGCGACGAGGTCGCCGACTACCTGCGCAGCTACAGCACGTGGCTCGGCGTCGAGGTGCGGACGAATGCCCGCGTCGTCGACGTCGCCGCCGACAGCCCATCGTCCGCGGTGGAGCTGGCCGACGGGAGCAGCCTGGCCGGCGACGCGCTCATCGCCGCCTCGGGGTCGTTCGCGAACCCCTACGTTCCGATGATTCCCGGCCGGGAGTCTTATCACGGTCGCGTCCTGCACGTGGCCGACTACCGGTCCCCGGAGGAGTTCGCCGGGCAGCGGGTCGTGGTCGTCGGGGCGGGCAACTCCGCCGTCCAGGTCGCCCACGAACTGGCCGGGCACGCGGAGACGTCGCTGGCGGTGCGGGACCGGGTGCGGTTCGCGCCGCAGGTCATCGCCGGCCGCGACCTGCACTGGTGGCTGAGGCTCACCCGCGCCGACCTGCTCCCGCCGGCTGTGCTCAAGAGGCTCGTCTCAGGCACCCCGGTCATCGGGACTGAGAAGTACAAGAGGGCGCTGGAGGTAGGGCCGCCCGACCAGCGGCCCATGTTCGCAGCGTTCTCCCCGGACGGAGTCGAATGGCCCGACGGCTCGCGGGAGCAGGTCGACTCGGTGGTCTTCGCGACCGGCTACCGGCCGCACCTGCCCTACCTGCGCTCACTCGGCGTTTTCGACGAGGCGGGCGCGCCGAGGCACGACCGCGGCGTCTCGACGTCGCTTCCGGGTCTGGCGTTCCTCGGCCTGGAGTTCCAGCGCTCGTTCTCCTCGAACACCCTGCGCGGGGTCCACCGCGACGCCTTGCACGTTGTCGACGCCCTGACGAGGCAGCGGCGGAGCGTCGCCGTTGCCTGAGAACGCCTCTCGCCCGTCGCTGGGCGCGGTGCTGGCGGCGCTCTGCGTGACCGAGATCGTCTCCTGGGGGCTGCTCTACTACGCCTTCCCGGTGCTCGCTCCGCAAATCAGCGCCGACACCGGCTGGTCCACGGTGGCCGTCACCTCGGCATTCTCGGCGGCCCTGGTCGTCTCGGCGGTGGCCGGGGTGCCCGTCGGCCGCGTCATCGACTGGCACGGGCCGCGGTGGATCATGACGGCGGGCTCGGTCCTCGGCGTCGTGGCGCTCGTGGTGATCGGCTCGGCCCCTGGCCTGCCGGTCTTCGTCGCCGGTTGGGTGCTCGCCGGGGCCGGGATGGCCGGAGTGCTCTACCCGCCGGCGTTCGCCGCTATCACCGGCTGGTTCACTGCCCGCCGCCTCGGGGCACTCGCGACGCTCACCCTCGTCGCGGGCCTCGCCAGCACCGTGTTCGCGCCGCTGACAGCGACCGTAGGCGAGCACCTGGGCTGGCGGGAGACTTACCTGTGGGCGGCAGCCGTCCTTGCCGTCGTCACCGTCCCCGCCCACTGGCTCCTACTGCGACGTCCCTGGCCCGCACATGAGCATCGCGACGCGCCCGCCGCCGACAGCGCCCATGCGGCCGCGGTCCTGCACGGCGCGCGGTTCTGGCTGCTTACGGTCGGACTGACGGTGGCGTCGCTGGCGATGTACTCGGGCCTGCTGGCCCTGGTCCCGCTCATGCTCGAGCGCGGGCTCGACACCGGAGCGGCTGCTTGGCTCCTGGGCCTCGGCGGCGCGGGGCAGGTTGCTGGCCGACTCGTCTACACCGGCCTGGCACACCGGGCCTCCCTCACCGCGCGCACTGCCGCCGTGTTCAGCCTGGTGAGTGCGAGCACGCTGACCCTGGCCGTGGTGCCGGGGCCGGTCGGCCTGCTGGTCGCGGCGTCGATGCTCGCGGGGGTCGGGCGGGGGATCGCCACGCTGCTGCAGGCGACGGCGGTCACCGACCGCTGGGGACCGCGCGCCTACGGCCGCCTCTCCGGTGTCCTCGGCCTCCCGGTCCTGCTGGCCGCTGCCTTCGCTCCGTTCGCCGGGGCCGTCCTCGCCGAGCTGACCGGGAGCTACGCAAGGGCCTTCGCCGTCCTGGCCGGGCTGGCTGCCGTCGGGACCGTGCTCATGATCGCCAGCACGCGCATGAGTGCCCAGCGCCCGGCCGAGTCCGCGGGGGCCTCCCGGACGGCGTGACCCGCCTCAGACCGCGGAAGAGACGGCGAGGTCGGCGGCCAGGCGGCGCACCTTCTCGGCGAGTTCGTCGCGGACCAGGCGCATCCGCTCCTCGCCCTCGATCCCTCGCGCCGAGGGCTCGTCGAGCGTCCACGTCTCGATGGCGCCGGTCATCCCGGGGACAGGCTCGACAACGGCCTCGTCGCCAATGACGACGACGCGGTCCACCTTGCGCAGCAGAATGGGATCGATCGGCTTCGGGCGTTCGTCGGCCATGCTCGCCCCGACCTCCGCGACCGAGGCGGCGGACAGGGTGTTGATCGCCGTCCCTGGTGCGGTGCCCGCGGAGTGGACGTCGACGGAGCCGCCCGCGATCTGGCGCATGAGGGCTGCGGCCATCTGTGACTTCCCGCCGTTCTTGACGCAGACGAACAGCACCGAAGGGACGAGCTCGTCCACCGGGCCCAGCAGGTCGTCGACCAGCTCCTCGACGCGAGCTCGGATCTCGTCACGGATCAGGCGGACGGCCTCGATGCACTGACCGGCGGGGTCGTCGAGCTTCCAGTCCTCGTACCGCTTGCCCGGGTAGAACGGGCAGGCATCTCCGCAGCCCATGGTGATGACGAGGTCGGAGTTCTGCACGGCCTCGGTGGTGAGGATCTTCGGCTGCTCCGCGGCGATGTCGATCCCGACCTCGGTCATAGCCTCGACGGCGACCGGGTGGATCTGCTCGGCGGGCATCGACCCGGCGGAGCGGACTTCGATCCGGTCGCCGGCGAGCTCGCGGAGCCATCCCGCGGCCATCTGGGAACGACCGGCGTTGTGCACGCAGACGAACAGGACGGACGGCTTGTTCTCGTTCATGGAGTGATCCTTCGTTCAGCCGGTGGCGAGGCGGTCGAGGAGCCCGCGTACGCGGGCTTCGATGTCGTCGCGGATCGCCACAGCTCCTTCGGGAGAGGCCAGCGCTGGGTCGCCGACCGCCCAGTCCTCGTAGCGCGCCCCCGGGACGACCGGGCAGACATCGCCGCAGCCCATGGTCACCACGACGTCGGCAGCTCGGACGGCGTCGTCGGTCAGCGGCTTCGGGAACGCGGCCGAGTCCTCGCCCTCGATGTCCGTGAGGAGCAAGCGGACGTGCGGGTGCACCTCGGCTGCCGGCGTTGAGCCCGCGGACCTGGCGACGACCTTGCCTCCCGAGAGTCGGTTGACGAGGGCCGCGGCGAGCTGGGAGCGCCCCGCGTTCGCGACGCACACGAACAGCACCTGCGGCGCTGCCGTGCCCCGGTCGCGCACGAGGTCGGCCAGCCGCTGACGGGCGAACCGTTCGGTCAGCGGGATCAGGTGCCCGGTGAGCTTGGCCGAGCGCACGAGTCCGGCGTAGGACTCGCGCACCACCTGGATCACCAGGTCGCGGCTGATTCCCAAGGTCGTGTCGGCGAGCTCCTCGGCCAGCCGGTCCACCCGGGCGTCCATCGCGGCCAGTTCCGCGGCGCGCGACTGCGCGTCGTCCTCCGGCTCGACTGACGTCGCGGCGGGAGCGAACGCGTCCAGCAGCGCGGTCACCGCCGGGCGGCAGGCCGGCAAGATGCGGTACCAGACCCAGGTGCCGCGCCGCTCGGAAGCCAGCATCCCGGTCTCCTTCAGCACCTTCAGGTGGTGCGAGACCGTCGGCTGCGATACGTCGGCGAGCTCGGTGAGGTCGCACACGCACGACTCGCCGCGCGGGTCGGCCGCGATCGCGGAGAGCATCCGCAGTCGCAGCGGGTCCGCCAGCGACTTGAGCGCTCCGGCGATCGTGCTCGCCGCCTCCGCGCCGATGGCGTGGGTCGCCGACGGCGAGCACGCCTCGGCGTCGGGGATGGCGACGGTGTCGGTCATGACGCCCTCGATTCGGCGGCGTACGGGTTGGTGTGGAACCAGGCCTTGGCGGCCCAGAGGGAGACGTAGACCAGGCCGACGAGCAC
>CAYRLV010000329.1:0-4582 GCA_964425155.1 uncultured Ornithinicoccus sp.
GACGTGGGCTTCGAGGTCGTCTACGAGGGCATCCGGGTCACCCCGGAGCGGCTGGTCGCCGCCGCCGTCGCGGAGGACGTGCACTGCGTGGGGCTCTCGGTGCTGTCCGGCTCGCACCTGGTGCTGGTGCCCGAGGTGCTGGCGGGCCTGGCGGCCGCGGGGCTGGGCGACGTGCCCGTCGTGGTCGGCGGCATCATCCCGGAGGCGGACGCGGTCCGGCTCAGGGAGGCCGGCGTGGCCGGGGTGTTCACCCCCAAGGACTTCGGCCTGACCCAGATCATGGCCCAGGTCGTGGCGGTCATCCGCGCGGCCCACGACCTGCCGCCAGTGGCACCGCAGCCCGCCGACTGACGTCAGTGCGGGCGGGCCGCGGGATCACCGCTCCCAGGCGGTGGCCAGGCGATCGACGATCTGCTCGACCCGCTCGGGCGAGGTGGCCAGGTTGACCCGCACGTGACCCTCGCCGCCCGGCCCCCACTCCCGGTGGTCGACCCAGACCCGGCCCCGCTGCAGGGCCGTCTCGCCGGGCGAGTCGAGGCCGTAGGCGCGGGCGTCGAGGAACGCCAGGTAGGTCGCCTCCAGCGGTCGCATCCGGGCCCGGGGCAGCCGTTCGCCCACCAGGTCGGCGAACAGCTTGCGGTTCTGGTCGAGCTGGTCCACCAGCGCGGCCAGCCAGGGTCCACCCTGTTCGTATGCCGTCCGGCTGGCCACCGTGCCCAGCGAGGACTGGCCGGGGTGGAGCGGGTAGGCGCGCAGCCGCGCGGCGTCCTCGGCGCTCGCGCAGACCACCTGCGCGCACTTGACCCCCGGGATGTTCCACGCCTTGGTCGCGGAGGTGACGGTGGCGACTCGCGCGCCGGGGGTGGCCAGCGCCGCATACGGGACGTGGGTGTGGCCCGGCAGGGTGAGCGGTGCGTGGATCTCGTCGCTGATCACCATCGCGTCGTGCGCCTCGACCACGTCGCGCAGGGCCTCGAGCTCGTCGCGGGTGAACGAACGGCCCCACGGGTTGTGCGGGTGGCAGAGGATGACCGTGCGGGCGCCGGCGCGCAGGGCGTCGTCGATCGCGGCGAGGTCGTGGTTGGCGGGCGTCGTGTCGGGATCGAGGGGCGCGGTGACGATCTCGCGCCCGGCGTGCCCCACGACGGACAGGAACGGCGGGTACGCCGGGGTGGGAACGACGACCGGGCCGTCCGGGGCGAGCGTGCTCAGCACCCGCGAGATGGCATCGACCACGTCGACGGTCAGGACCACGTGGGCGGGATCAGGCGACCAGCCCCATTGCCGCGTCGCGAAGTCGGCCAGGGCCGGGCCGACGCCGGTCGCCTCGTCGCTCGGGCCGTAGCCGAGGGTGCCGGCGTCCACCGCGTCGTGCAGCGATCGGAGGATCGGCTCGGCCACGGCGAAGTCCATCTCGGCGACCCAGGCGGGCAGTACGTCCGGCGGCGCCAGCCCCCACTTGAGGCAGCCACTGGCACGCAGCTCCGTCTCGGTCCGACACCGCAGCTCAGTCATGCGGGGTGTGTCCATGGAGCGATCGTGCCACCGGGTCGCACCGGGCGCCCGCGTGGGTGGTGAGGCGGACCGGGCGGCGACCGGCACGGCATACAGTGAAGGGGTGAGTGACCTGCAGTGCGCCGCGCGGCTGCACATCGCGCGGCACGGCGACGCGGACTACCCGGTGCACGGGGTGCTGTCCGACCACGGCGGCTGGCTGACCGACAAGGGCGTCGCGCAGGTGCACGAGCTGGCCGAGGAGCTGCGGGCGACGCGGGTGTCGACGGTGTGCTCCAGCAGCATGTCGCGCGCGGTCCAGTCCGCCGAGGTGGCCGCCGCCGACCTCGACGTGGCGAGCCGGGTGGTGGCGGGGCTGCAGGAGTACGACGTGGGCGAGTGGGTCGGCATCGACGACGACGACCCGCGACCGACGCGGGTGTTCGAGAGCTGGCTGGACGGCGACCTGGACGCCGGCTTCCCCGGCGGCGAGGACGGGCACGCGGTGGTCGCGCGGTTCCGGGACGCGCTCGGCGAGATCGCCGACCTGCACCGGGGCGAGGACGTGCTCGTGTTCAGCCACGGCGGGGTGATGTCGCTGGTGATCCCGCGGCTCGCCGGCAATGTGCGCAGCGATCTGGCTCGGCGGCGCCACCTGCCGAGCTGCAAGCCGGCCCGGGTCGACGTCGACGCGGACGGCTGGCGGGTGGTGTCGTGGCCCGGCACCGACGACACCGACGACGTCTGACCCCATCCTCCCGTGCTCACTGGGGGCCGCTTTGCTCAGCTGAGGCCGGTTCGGCAGCGGCGTGAAGCGGCCGTGGGTGAGCAAAGCGGCCGAGCGTGAGCACGCGGGTGGGCGCGGGGCGTCAGCCGAGGGCGATCGCGGCCTCGCGCCGCGGGTCCGCCGCCGCGAGCAGGGCACCGTCCGGGCTGCGGGACGCCGCTCCCACGCCGCCGAAATACATGGCGTGCCGGTCGTGCTCGACCCCCGGCAGACCCGTGGCCCGGACCTCGGTGGCGAGGTGGTCGTCCGACTCGTACTCCACCCGCACGGTGCCGTCGTCGAGCCGGTTCACGTGCAGCCGGGGCGCGTTGATCGCCTCCTGCAGCCCCTCCTGCGCCAGGCCGTGCCGCCCCAGCACCTGCATCAGCGCGGTCGTGATCCGGTCGGCGCCCGGCGTGCCGATGGCCAGGCGTGCGCCGTCCCGGCGCGCCGCGACCGTCGGCGCCATGTTGGAGGCCAGCCGGGTCCCGGGTGCGAGCGCGTGCAGCCCGAGCCGGTTGAGCTCCGGCTCGCCCAACGAGTTGTTGAGCATCAGGCCGGTGCCCGGCACGGTCGCCCCCGAGCCGTATCCCGCCGACGCCGTGATGGCGCAGGCGAGCCCGTTGCTGTCGATGACCGACACGTGCGCGGTGGAGGACGACGTGGGCAGGCCGGCCAGCCCGTGGGCCGAGACCGTGTCGACCAGCTCCCGACCGGCGACCTCGAGGTCCGGGGCCCGGTCGATCTCGGCGGCCCGGTAGCCCAGCACGGCCCGCTGGATCTCGATCAGCGCGCGCGGGTCGGTCGGGTCGCCGCCGCGAGCCTCGAGCAGGCGCAGCAACGCGGTCAGCACCGGTCCGCCGATCGACGGCGGCGGGTTGGTGGCCACCCGCCAGTCGCCGACGGTGGAGGTCAGCGCCGGTCGAAGGACCGGTTCGTATGCGGCGAGGTCGGCCCGGGTGATCAGGCCGCCCCGCTCGCGCATGTCGGCGACCAGCGCCGCACCCAGGTCGCCGGCGTAGAGGGCGGCCGCACCGTGCTCGGCCAACTGCTCGAGGCTGTCCGCGAGATCGGGCAGGACCAGCACGTCGCCGGTGACCGCCACCGCACCGTCCGCGAGGGTGATCGCCGCGTGGGTCTGCGGGTCCCAGCCGAACAGCGAGTCGTGCACCAGCTGGAGGTAGCTGGCGGCGGCGGCCCCGAGGGGGAAGCCGGTGCGCACGGCGCGGGTCGCCGGGGCCAGCAGCTCGGGCCAGGGGGCCCGACCGTAGCGCTCGTGGGCGAGCGCGAAGGCGGCGAGCGCGCCCGGGGTGGCGACCGATCCGTGCCCGGCGCCGACGGTGATGCCGCCGCCGTAGCTGGTGTGGATCTGGCGCACGCCCTGCCCGAACGCCTCGGCCGGCTGGCCCTCGCCCGGCATCGCGACGTTGCCGTCGACCACGGCCGGGTCGCCGTCGGTGGGCCAGACGGCGACGTAGGCGCCCGCCATCAGGCTGACGATCCCCGGCTCGGTCGCGCAGGACACGGTGATGGCGGCGATCGCGCCGTCCACGGCGGTGCCGCCGGCGTGCACCAGGTCGAGGCCGGCCTGCGCGGCGAGTGGGTTGGTGGCGGCGACGGCCGCCTGGGTGGTCATGGGCCGATTCTGCCGAGGACGGCACCCGCTGACCACACCCCGCGCGCCGATCAGCGTGGACCGGTGCGGCCAGGATCGTCAGAACAGGCGGGACTCCACGTCGTCGATGCCCTTGAGCGCCTCGTAGTCGAGGGTCACGCACCGGATGCCCCGATCGGTGGCGAGGGTGCGGGCCTGCGGCTTGATGACCTGGGCGGCGAACACGCCGGTGACCGGTCCGGAGGCCGTCAGGTGCGGGTCGCGGTTCATCAGCTCGAGGTAGCGGGTGAGCTGCTCGACCCCGTCGATCTCGCCGCGTCGCTTGATCTCCACCGCGACGGCGGCCCCGGCCTCGTCCCGGCACAGGATGTCCACCGGACCGATCGCGGTCATGTACTCGCGCCGCACCAGCGTGTAGCCGTCGCCGAGGGTGTGGATGTGCTCGGCGAGCAGGCGCTGCAGATGGGCCTCGACGCCGTCCTTGACCAGCCCCGGGTCGACGCCGAGGTCGTGGGACGAGTCGTGCAGCACCTCGTGCAGCCGCACCCGGAGCCGGTCCTCGGACTTGGCGTGCTGGACGACCCAGACCGACGCCACCCCCTCGTCCGCCTCGTCCTCGTCGGGTTCGACCTCGGCCATCGCGCACGGCGGCGCCATCCAGTTCAGCGGCTTGTAGGAGCCGCCGTCGCTGTGCACGAGGACCGACC
>CAYRLV010000330.1:0-2521 GCA_964425155.1 uncultured Ornithinicoccus sp.
TCGTTCACGAACACCGAGATGGGCAAGGGCTGGTTCAAGAAGTGCGTGGGCTGGCTGGTGGCGTTCATCCTCTACAAGCCGGCCGCGGCCATCGTGTACGCGGCGGCGTTCCAGCTCGTCGGAACCGACGTGTTCTCCGACGACGGCACGGGGCTGCTCGCGGTGCTCACCGGCCTGATGCTGATGATCATCGCGCTGTTCGCGATGCCGGCCCTGATGCGGTTCGTGACGCCAATGGTCGGCGCGCTGGCCGGCGGCTCTGCCGGCGGGGCGATGGCGGTCGGCGCACTGGCGGCCCTGCCGTCCGGTGCGGCCGCGGTGGGCCGGCTGGCCGCCGGTGGTGGCTCGGCCTCGTCCGCAGCCGCGGCACCGTCGGGCTCTGACGGTGCCTCCGGCAGCTCGGGCTCCTCTGGCCCCTCGGGGACCTCGGGAACGCCTGGCGGGCCGGGTCCCTCGGGCGGGCAAGGCTCGGGCTCCTCGGCACCGCAGGCGGCGCAGAGCGCTGATGCTCAGCAGGCCGGCCAGGGTGCGGCCAGTACCTCTGGTGGTGGGGCCGCGGGGGGTGCCGCTCCGGCGGCGTCGGCCGCCGGTGGCGGTGCGGCCGGCGGGGCGGCTGGTGGTGGAGCCGCGGCCGGTGGTGCGGCCAGTGGGGCCGCTGCTGGTGGTACCGCGGCCGGCGCGGCCGCTGGGCCGGTCGGTCTGGCGGCCGGTGCGGCATTGGAAGCAGGTAAGCGGGCCGGCCAGGCCGCCTCCGGGGCGGCTCAGAGCGCCGGTGAACAGGCAACTGGTGAAGGTGAGGGGGGCGGTCCAGGTGGCAGCCGTTGAGACGAGTAGGGGTCCGCGGACCTACGGGAACTGGCGGCGGCCGACGTCGCCGGGCATCCTCGGGCTGGGGTCGATCGGTACGGCGTTGCTGCTGGCGGGTCTGATCCTGGTCGTGATCGTGGTCATGATCGCGGGGTTGCTCGAAGCGGTGATCGTGGCCGGCGTGTTGGGCGTCGTGCTGCTGGCGGTGCTGACGAAGGACGCCCACGGCAAGAACATCATCAGCCGGGCCGGTGCCCGCGCAGGGTGGTGGACCGCGCGATCGCGCGGGACGCACATCTACCGCTCCGGCCCGCTCGGGCGTGCCCTGTGGGGGACGTATCAGCTGCCGGGCCTGGCCGCGCCGACCCGCCTCAGCGAGTTCACCGATTCCTACGGTCGTCCGTTCGCGCTGCTGCACACGCCGGCCACCGGCAACTACTCGATCGTGATCGGCACCGAGCCGGACGGGGCGGCGCTGGTCGACCAGGAGCAGATCGATATCTGGGTGGCCGATTGGGGTCACTGGTTGGCCAACCTCGGGGACGAGCCGGGCGTTGAGGCCGCTTCGGTGACCATCGAGACCGCGCCGGACTCCGGGACGCGGCTGCGCCGTGAGGTGCAGATGAACATCGATGAGAACGCTCCGGCGTTCGCCAGGGCGATGCTCGGTGATGTGATGGTGTCGTATCCGTCGGGTTCCTCGACGGTCAAGGCGTACGTGGCGATCACGTTCAGCGCTGCCCAGCGCGCTGGGGGCAAGAAGCGCAAGGTCGATGAGATGGGCCGCGAGCTCGCGGCCCGCCTGCCGGGCCTGACCGCCGGGTTGCAGGCCACCGGGGCCGGGGCGGCCCGTCCGCTCTCGGCGCAGGAGCTGTGCGAGGTGATCCGCGTCGCCTACGACCCGGCCGCGGCGGTGCTGTTCGACGACGCACACGCCGAGGGTGACGTGCCAGAAATCCTCTGGCCGGAGGTTGGCCCCTCGGCCGCGCAGGCGTCGTGGGACGGTTACCGCCACGATTCGGCCTACTCGTGCACCTGGGCGATGACGCAGGCCCCGCGCGGCAACGTCCAGTCCGGCGTGCTGGCCCGGCTGCTGGCCCCGCACCGCGACATTGCCCGCAAGCGGGTCACGCTGCTGTACCGGCCGATCGACGCGGCCAAGGCCGCCGCGATCGTCGAGGCGGACCTGCGCGCGGCGGAGTTCCGGGTGACCTCGACGAGCAAGCCCGCGGCCCGCGACAGTCTCGCGGTGCGCGCGGCCGCCGCGACGGCCAGCGAGGAGGCATCCGGGGCGGGACTGGTGAACTTCGGGCTGCTCGTCACCGCCACCGTTGACGACCTCGAGAAGGAAGCCGACGCCCGCGCGGCCATCGACAACCTGGCCGCGACCGCCCGGCTGCGGCTGCGCCCGGTCTACGGGTCCCAGGATTCGGCGTTCGCGGCGGCGCTGCCGCTGGGCCTGGTCCTGCCCAAGCACATCAAGGTGCCCGCCGAGCTGAGGGAGAAGCTGTGAGCGCGAGGAAGTCGAAGCAGGGGCGTCGTGAGGCCCGCGCGGGCATGTCGTTCTTCCCGAACCCGTGGCGCGACCTGTCCAAGCGGGACAAGAAGCGGGCCATGAAGGTGATGGCTGAGCCCGTTGAGGTGCGGCCGCAGCGGCCACCGATGCGCGGGTGGCTCGGCCGCGGCCGCGGCCAGTCGGTCTATGTGCAGGCAC
>CAYRLV010000330.1:2621-4560 GCA_964425155.1 uncultured Ornithinicoccus sp.
CCGATGCGCGGGTGGCTCGGCCGCGGCCGCGGCCAGTCGGTCTATGTGCAGGCACCGGATGAGTGGCGCGGCACGACGGTGCAGGTCTGCGGGCTGTGGCCGTTCGCCATCGGCACCGGCACCCCGATGGTGGGGGTGCCGCTCGGCCGGCACATCCATACCGGGGCGACGTTGTGCTGCGATCCCATCTCCTGGTTCCAGCGGGCCAAGCTCATCTCCAACCCGAGCGCGTTCGTACTCGGCAAGCCGGGCCTGGGCAAGTCCACCCTCGTGCGCCGGATGGCCACCGGGCTGGCCGGCTACGGGGTGATGCCGCTGGTGCTGGGGGACCTCAAACCTGATTACGTCGACCTCATCGAGGCGATGGGCGGGCAGGTCATCACCCTGGGCCGCGGCCGCGGCTACCTCAACGTGCTCGACCCCGGCGAGGCCACCGAGGCCGCCGCCCGGTTGCGCGCGGCCGGCTATGACCGGCAAGCCGCTGAGGTGCTCGCAGACGCGCACGGCCGCCGGCACACGATGGTCTCGGCGCTGCTGACGATCCTGCGCGCGGCCCCTCCGACCGACCGGGAGGAGACGATCATCGACCGCGCCTTGAAGGTGCTCGACGAGCGCCACGAGGGCGTACCGGTGCTCGGTGACCTGCTGCGCGTGATCCAGGAAGGTCCCGAGGAGGTCCGGGCCGTGGCCCTGGACCGGGGCAGTGACGAGCGGTACAAGCAGATCACCGAGGGCCTGGAAGCCTCGCTCATCGGCCTGGTGGGCGGCGGCCGGCTGGGAGAGACGTTCTCCCGGCAGACCACCAACCCGATGCGTCGGGACGCTCCGGTGGTCTATGACGTCTCCGCGATCGACGACTCCGAGATGGACCTGCAAGCCGCCACCCTACTGGCGTGCTGGTCGGCCGGGTTCGGCACGGTCAACGTCGCCAACGCGCTGGCCGATGCCGGTCTGGAACCGCGGCGGCACTACTTCGTGATCCTCGACGAGCTGTGGCGGGCGCTGCGCGCCGGCCGAGGCATGGTCGACCGGGTGGACGCCCTGACCCGGCTCAACCGGCAGCGCGGTGTGGGCATGGCGATGATTTCCCACACGATGAGCGACCTGCTGGCCCTGCCCACCGAGGAGGACCGCATGAAGGCCAGCGGCTTCGTCGAGCGTTCCGGCATGGTGATCTGCGGCGGGCTGCCCTCCGCGGAGATGCCCAAGCTCACCGCGGCGGTGCCGTTCTCGCTGGCCGAGCAGGACCTGCTCATCGGCTGGCAGGACCCGCCGGCCTGGGACCCGGCCACGGGTCGGGAGGCCGAGCCGCCGGGCCGGGGCAAGTTCCTCGTCAAGGTCGGTGGCCGGCCCGGCATCCCGATCAACGTCCAGCTCACCGCCGCTGAGACCTCGATCAACGACACCAACAAGCTCTGGCACGAACAGTCCCGCGTGGGCAGCCGCCAGCTGCACCTCGTGAAGGAGGCAGGGGCATGAGCACTCCGAACAACCGCCGCCGCGATCCCGGCGGCCTCGGTGCTGAGGCCGTGCTGGTGTGGGTGGCGATCGTCGTCGTGGTGATCGTCGTCGGCTCGGTCTATGCCGCCCTGCACCTGGGTCACCGGCTGGCCGGCACCGGCACGCAGGTGCCGGCCGACCCATTCTCCGCGGTTTTCGGGCTGCTCGGCGGTGACGTCGCCTGGCCTGGTGCCGCCGGCTGGTGGGTCGTGGGCGGCCTAGCCGCCATCGGTGTCCTCCTCGCGGTGCTGGTGGGTCTGCTGCTGCGCCGGCTGCGCCGTAACCGCACCCGCGTGGACCGGGCCGCGTCCTACATGGGCCGCGGCCGCGACGTCGAGGCCCTGACCCGCAAGAACGCCCAGGCCACGGCCCGGCGACTCGGCGTGGAGGACTCCCCCGGTGTGCCCATCGGGCGCGCCGTGGGTGGTGGGCAACCGCT
>CAYRLV010000331.1:0-4555 GCA_964425155.1 uncultured Ornithinicoccus sp.
CACGTCGGCTGCGAGCGCTTCTTCCGGCCGAGCTACCACGCCCACCTCACGCAGGAGTGGATCCCCGCCCTCGACGGGGTCGCTGCCAAGTTGGAGCGTGGTGCGTCGGTGGCAGACGTCGGGTGCGGCCACGGCGCCTCGTCCCTGGTCATGGGCCGGGCCTACCCGGCCTCGACGATCCACGGGTCGGACTACCACCCGGCCTCCATCGCCACGGCGCGCGAGCGCGCGCAGGAGTCCGGACTGTCCGACCGAGTCACCTTCGAAGTCGCTCCGGCACAGTCCTTCTCGGGACACGGGTACGACCTGGTGACCATGTTCGACTGCCTGCACGACATGGGCGACCCCGTCGGCGCGGCCCGGGCAGTGCTTGAGCGGCTGGCCCCCGACGGCACCTGGATGGTCGTCGAGCCGCACGCCGGCGACCACGTCGAGGACAACCTCAACCCGGTCGGCCGGGCCTTCTACGGCTTCTCCACCCTGCTCTGCACACCGGCCTCGCTGTCGCAGGACGTGGGACTCGCCCTGGGCACACAGGCCGGCCCGGCGCGCATCCGTGACGTCGTCACGACGGCCGGATTCACCCGGTTCAGCCAGGTGGCCGAGACGCCGTTCAACAACGTCTACGAGATTCGCCCCTGAGGCTCGGTCGGTGCCGCCGCGTCGCCCCCGGCGTCCGGTGGCACCGGCTCGGGTCGGACACGGGACAGGAGCGCGCCGATGGGCCACACTGAGACGATGCGGGCGGAGCCGAGACGGGCTCGCGAGCCGGACCGTGAGGGCGTCGTCATCCGCGACGGCGTGCGCATTGCCTACGCGCTGTACGGCGACCACCCCGGTCGCCCCACCGTGCTGCTGATGCCGACCTGGGCGCTGGTGCACTCCCGCGTCTGGAAGCCGCAGGTCCCCTATCTGTCCCGCCACTACCGCGTCGTGACGTTCGACGGCCGCGGCAACGGGGATTCGGGGCGCCCGGCGGGTGCGCCCGCCTACACCAACGAGGAGTATGCGGCCGACGCCGCCGCCGTCCTCGACGCCACCGCGACCGAGCGCGCCGTCGTGGTCGGCTTCTCCTGCGGTGTCGCCTGGAGCATCCACCTGGCCACCGACCACCCTGAGCGGGTCGCCGGCCTCGTCGCCATCGCCCCGTCCTGCGGATTGTCCGTGCCCGACCCCGCCCGCGAGAAGTACGCCTGGGACCAACGGCTGGGCACCACCCGCGGCTGGGCCAAGTACAACCGGTACCACTGGCTGGAGGGCGGCTACGACGACTTCGTCGACTTCTTCGCGCGCCAGGTGTTCTCCGAACCGCACTCCACCAAGCAGATCGAGGACATGGTCCGCTGGGCGCACGAGACGACGCCGCAGGTGCTGGCCGACAGCACGGCCGGCCGGCTCGGCTGCCGCGGTGCCATCTGCACCGACCTCGAGCCGCTGTGTGCCCGGATCCGCTGCCCGATGCTGGTGATCCACGGCACCGACGACCGGGTGCGCCCGGCGGCGATCGGGGAGCGCCTGGCCGAGCTGACCCACGGCTCCCTGGTGCTCGTCGAGGGCGCGGGCCACGGGGTGTCGATGCGCGACCCGGTCCTCGTCAACGAGCTCGTCCGCGAGTTCGTCGACCGCGTCCATCCACCGGTGCAGCAGCGGACCTGGACCAGGGCGGCGCGCCGGGGCAAGCGCGTGCTCTACCTCTCCTCCCCGATCGGACTGGGCCACGCCGCCCGTGACCTGGCCGTCGCCCGGGAGCTGCGGGAGCGGTGCCCGGGGCTGACCGTCGACTGGCTGGCCCAGCATCCCGTCACCCGGCTCCTGGAGTCGGCACGCGAGCGCATCCACCCGGCGTCCCGGTGGCTGGCCGGCGAGTCCCGCCACCTCGAGGACGAGTCGGCCGAGCACGACCTGCACGCCTTCTCGGCCCTCCGGCGGATGGACGAGATCCTCGTCGCCAACTTCATGGTGTTCCGCGACCTCGTCCGGGACGAGCACTACGACCTGGTCATCGCCGACGAGGCTTGGGAGATCGACTATTTCCTGCACGAGAACCCCGAGCTCAAGCGGTTCTCCTATGCGTGGCTGACCGACTTCGTCGGCTGGCTGCCGATGCCCGACGGCGGTCCGGCCGAAGCCGCCCTGACGACCGACTACAACGCCGAGATGCTGCAGCAGCGTGCGCGGTTCGACCGGCTGCGGGATGCGTCGGTCTTCGTCGGCGACCCCGACGACATCGTCCCGGACTCGTTCGGGCCGGAGCTACCCGGCATCCGTGACTGGACCGAGGAACACTTCGACTTCGCCGGCTACGTCTCCGGCTTCGACCCGGCGCAGCTCGGCGACCGGGAGAGCCTGCGAGCCGAGCTGGGCTACCACCCGGAGGACAAGGTCGTGCTCGTGACCGTGGGTGGGTCGGGAGTCGGGGAGCCCCTCCTGCGCAGGGTGCTGGACGCCGTCCCTCTCGCCCGCCGGGAGACCGAGGGCCTGCGGTTCGTGGTGGTCACCGGACCGCGCATCGACCGCCGGTCCCTGCCACGGCGACGAGGAGTCAACCTTCGTGGCTACCTGCCGGACCTCTACCGACATCTGGCCGCCTGCGACTTCGCGGTGGTGCAGGGCGGTCTCACCACCTGTATGGAGCTCACGGCCGCTCGGCGTCCGTTCGCCTACGTGCCGCTCCGGCACCACTTCGAGCAGAACTTCCACGTGCGGCACCGGCTGGAGCGCTATCGCGCGGGCCAGCACCTGCCGTGGGAGCAAGCCTGCGAGCCGGATCTGCTCGCCAAGGTGGTCACCGACGGCCTCGGCAGGACCGTCGACTACCGCCCGGTCGAGACGAACGGCGCGGAGCGGGCCGCGGGACTGTTGAGCCCCCTCGTCTGATCACAGGATTGTCAACATGCGGACAAGTTCTTTGTCCTCGGCCTCGCGACCCCATAGGCTCCGATCAGTCGGTCCCGGAGGGGTCACCCACAGGAGGTCTGGATGGAGGGCTTGCTCCAAGCCGTCGTCACAGGTCTGCTCATCGGAGGGCTCTACGTCGCGATCAGCGTCGGGTTCTCACTCGCCTTCGGGGTTCTCGACGTGGTCGACCTCGCGGTCGGGATGTGGGTCGTGCTGGGCGCCTACGCGGGCGTCAAGGCGCACGACTGGTTCGGGGTCGACCCCTTCTGGTTCCTGCCCGTCGCCTTCGTGCTGTTCGGTTTCGTCGGATGGCTGCTCGGTCCGCTGATCTACCGGGTCCGCACCAGCCGCTACGCGCTGCCGGCCCTGATGGGACTGGCCTTCACCTTCGGCGTCGCCACGGTGATCCGCGGCGGCATGCTCTCCATCTTCGGCTACACCCCGCGCACCGTGAAGACCGACATCGTCAGCGGGAGCTGGAGCGTCTTCGGCGTCGTGGTGCCCGCCATCCGCGTCGTCGGCTTCCTGTTCGCCCTGATCGCCGTCGTCGCGTTCCTCGTCTTCCTCTACTTCACCCGGACCGGCCTGGCGGTGCGCGCGACGGCACAGAACAAGGAGAGCGCCGGCCTCATGGGCGTCGACGTCAAGCGGATCAGCACGCTGGTCTACGCGATCTACGTCGGGCTCACCGCCACCGCCGGGATGCTGATCGGTGCGGTCTACTCGATGACCCCCCAGCTCGGGCTGCGTTACACGCTGTTCGCCTTCTTCGTCGTCGTCCTCGCCGGGCTCGGGTCGGTGCTCGGCGTGTTGGCCGCAGGCCTCTTCCTGGGCGTGCTCCAGGCCCTCACCACGACCTACATCGGGGCGGACTACACGCTGATGACCGTCTTCGTCGTCCTGTTCGTCATCCTGCTGGCGATGCCGCAGGGCGTGTCCCGCCTCGCGAAGCGACTCACCGCATGAGCGCCGCGACGACCGTGACCGAGAGCGGCACGTCGCGGGCCCGGACCATCCGTATGGCGGGCCTGGTCGCCTTCGCGATCGTGGCGGTCACCCTGCCACTGTGGAGCACGCCCTACTGGATCCGGATCGCCACCGGCGTGGCGCTGTGGGCCGGGCTGGCGCTGTCCTGGAACGTGATCTGCGGCTACGCCGGCTACATCAGTTTCGGCCACGTCGGGTTCTTCGGCATCGGTGCCTACACCACGGGCATCCTGATGCAGCCGGACCACGGCTGGCCGTTCTTCGCGACCCTGCCGGTCGCAGCCCTGGTGGCAGCCGTCTTCGCGGTCATCACCGGGTGGCCGGCCCTGCGCCTCAAGGGCGCCTACTTCGCGATCGCCACGTGGGCGATCGCCGAGGCGGTGCGGGAGTTCGCCACCGTCGCCGACTGGACCGGGGGCTCGGGCGGACTCACCCTCCCGGTCAGCTCCAGCTCCGACTTCTTCTACTACGTCATGCTGATCGCGGCGGCCGTGGCCTACGTCCTGTGCTACGTCCTGCTGGAGCGGTCCCGGTTCGGCTTCCGGGTCAAGGCGGTGCGGGACAACGAGCCGGCCGCGCGAGCGCAGGGCATCGACGCGACCAAGGTCAAGATCCAGGCCTACGTGCTGAGCGCGGTGATCCCGGCGGTGCTCGGTGGCATCAACGCCTA
>CAYRLV010000332.1:0-4555 GCA_964425155.1 uncultured Ornithinicoccus sp.
GTCACCGTGAACGTGGGCCAGTCGCTCAAATCAATCCTCGCTCACGGCTGTCTTCTCGGCGGTAAGACGCGGCCACGCCGATTGGACAGCGAGGATGCTGCCACCGCCCCAAACGCCACCGATCCTCGCGCGCAGGAACCGCGGAATGCTCCTTCAAAGCCGATTACGCCGATTGTCGCTGGAAGAGCCCTTTAATCGATGCTTGGAGGGCGTGATGAGAGTGGTGATCCCTTGAGAGGATCCTGCCGCTGGAAGGTCGCCGGGGGCTGCTTCGAGTCAGATCGGCCACTGCGGAGCGTCCTTAACACCCCTGAGAGCACCTCTGCAATCTGATGTTGCGCGTTATTTTCAGCGAGGTCGCGCAACTGCCGCACCTGTATGACTTGGTCTCGAAGTGAAATGTCGCAGGTGGCGTTTAGCAATAAATTCGCTATACTTGCCCACATATCCTTGTTCCACAAAGGTCGAGAGTCCATGCTCACTGCAGACATCACGCTCGCTAGTGCAATTACTTCTTCTCCCTCAGGTAGGTCTGTCGGGCGTTGTAGGTAGTTTCGGAAGGGGTCCATTGAAGCCTCCCATAGCCTGCAGGAGCCATCGTCCTCGGAGATTAGCGCCGTGATCTTCTGAATCTGCTCGGGGGCAATAGCAGCGATACCTGCGACCGCCGTGGAAAACTTGGAGGCTTCACCCTGGACGGTGATCTGCAATGTGTCGTCTTTACGTGAAGTCGAAACGTCAGAGTACCCGACGAAGCCGAGCAGTGTTGCCATTGCACCCAAGAGGTCCCGCTCCGGTGTATGTTTTGAGATCTCTAGTTCCACGTCTCGTGTCAACGCAGCGGACACTACTGCCACTAGCAACGAGATGCTGCTTTGAACGTAACCAAGGACTTGATCGACAAACTCATCGCTAGTCAATCGAAGCTCGACTCCCGAGGCCGAATGGGTTATGAAGAAGGCGTCATCAACATCGTAATCATAATGGGCCCCTGCATGTCGCAGCGTTTGCGAAAGGTTCTGATCTAGGCGCAGGCCCGGATATTTCTGCGCCGCCTGCTTGATGACTTGCCCAGCGCCTTGCAGCGTGAGCCGTTCGTAGTCATCCGGGTGCTCTGCTAGTAGCGTGGCCAAGCAATGACGTATAACACCGTCGCGGCATTGCATTACAAGCTGCAGCGCGGCACCGACTGTCTCGAGATCAGTCGACTCTTCTAGGGTGGAAAGACTGTGACTAACAGACGAGAATTGCGCAGTCACGACCCCGTGGCGGGCCTGCCATCGTGGATCTTCGCATACCGCTACTACGTTATCCATGTGATCCTCAGCAACCCGTGCTACTTCAAGACACTCCTCCAAGTCGAGCGAAACGAGCATTATTTGTCGGAATAGGTGAAGATGCAAGCCAAGTCCGACCGAGAAGCTTTCTCGACCGGGCCGAACCAAGCCCTGCAGACGCCCATCCAGCGTGTCAAGGGCGCCTTCGCCCCCCGCGACTGCGCGCGCCGAGGCACCGATGCGCCCAAGGCCGTCGGGAGCGTCGAGCAGGAGCTCCGAGTCTGCGATCTCGCCGAGGGCGGCGATCTCCGCTGCTGCGGCGTCGAGCAATCGTTGGCCATCAGCCTCTCGGGCTTGCGCCTCAAGCATTGTCGGCGCACCAAGCGCGTTCGCGAACTCCCGGAAGCCTTGACGCAGCAATCGGAGGGAACGTCCCAGACTTCGGGCGCGATTGGTGTTGGGGCGGGGATGTCGACGTGACCAGTGCGAGACCTGCGCGTCGAGTTGAGCGAAGGCGTCGATCAGGCCGCGCGGCGATCGACCTCCCCGTGCGGCCGCTGCCAACGCTCGGTTGATGCTCTCGAGTATCACGGGGATGTCGTCGATGGCTGCGTCGACGTCGCCCGAAATGGTCCTTGGCTGAGTCGACTCATTTGCCTCAAACGCAGCCAAGATCTTCCTTCGCCTTTCGAGGTCTGGCTGCGTCTCGTGTGGCCGAGGCTGCAAGCCACACTCCGGGCATGCCTGCGTCATGAGACGCACGCCACCGCAGCGGGCACAAGTGATCGAGGCAAACGACAATCTGATTCTGCTGGGCATGTGAGTCCTACTCGCCGTTGGCACCTGTAAGACACAGTCTGTAACGTCGCACCCAAGTCACCTCGTCCAATGATGCACGACACAATCGGACCAAGCTGGGCATCGGCCGTCAACGGCAGCTGAAGACACTGACCCCTGGTCGCCTTGGGTCGGACGAGAGGGAAGCAGCTGTTGCGTGCCGCTGACGCCTCCTGGCTGGCCGTTCAACGCTGATCGTCAACGAGACCGGTCCAGGCACCGTAGCGTCCACTCAGAGCTGCACTTCTCGCGCGTTGGGCCACAGGATGGAAGGGTCCACCGGCGAGCAATGAGATACTCTCGTCACAGGACTCTGCGGGCACTTCGTACGATGTTGGGGAGGCCGGATGGCGGACGAGGCTAGAAGTAGTGCGGTGCTCGTCGGCAATGGGCTCTCCATCGCGTTCAATCCAGATCTGAATCTCCAGAGCATCACCAAAGAAGTATTGAGCCGAATCCAGAGTGCCGACGGGGACGATGTAGTCGTTGCCATGAAGGAGATCGCCGAACGAGCTCTACCAGCGGGTGCAACCAGTGCTGGGGACTTCGAGATGTTAGTCGGCGCGTTCGGCGCGGAGTCGCGCACCTTGGACATATTGCATTCACTAGCGGAGCTCACAAGTCCTTCCGACAAAACACTCCGCGAAGCGATAAGGCGAGTCGCTGACTTTGCTGAGCAAGTGCGTGATAGCGGCATTTCACACGTCCTTGAAGTGATCTCAGCGCGGTCTCACGCGTATGTGGATGAGGCTGACAATCTCTATTCTCTCATCGAGTCCATAATCGGTTCATTCGACGGTAGGGTGACTTTTGGGAACCTAAATTACGATACTCTGCTACTCGCCGCTCTCCTTCATGTCTGCCAGCCAGACCTGGCGGACATGGGGCACGGATGGAAGAGGGTGAGGGTGACCGTTGAAGACGGCGATGACCGCGAAGTCCAAGCCCTACGGGGGTGTGCGAGCGACTTTCCTAACGAGCGGAGAGTTTGGCTGCTACATCTTCACGGTTCACTCACCTATTGGGTCACAGGCGATGGGAAGATTTACGCGAAGCTCCCAAAGGAAATGCTTGAAGGCGGCGGGCAGTGGAAGGCCGTGAGAGAGCAGAGCACTAACGTGCGCCCGGTGATTGTTCTCGCCAATCAGCGGGACAAAGCTGAGCATGTGACGAGATACCCATTCAGTCTGGCATACGAAGTTTTCGAGAATGCCTTGAAAGAAGCCAACCATTGGTTAGTTATTGGGTACTCATTCCGGGATGTGCCCGTCAATATGATGCTCCAAGGCGAGTTCACCGAGCGTGACCCCAAACCAAACGTCCTCGTTGTCACCTATGGCAATGAGCCCAAGCGCAGGGAGGTAGAAAAGGCATTTGGGTGGGGCATCGAGGACGGCTCGTCGAAGCCTTGGCTCACGATCAATCGTCAAGGGGCTAACGGCGTCCAAGAGTCTGACGACTGGGATCACTTCGCCTCAGGCTGACTTGGAGTGATCATCAGACAGGTTCAATCCCATAACCTTTCCCAATTGCTGTCTGCGTCATAGTGGGCGGAAAGTCTCAGTGTTGGTGAGGCAGGCTGTCGGCGGTTGCGGGGAGTCGGGCAACACCACCCGCGCGGATGGTTGAGGTGAGGGTTGGCCAGGTGAAGACGTTTGTCAGCTGTCGACCTTGATCGGGGTCGCGCTCGGCGACGCCGCACGTCACGCTCCCGGATTCATTTGCCGACCGCTGAGAGGTCCTCACGTTGCGGGCGGCCATCCACCGGTCAACGGTGAGGTCCGGCTCGAACTCACGCACTTCCTGCGAGACGCGGCAGGCCGAGGCGATTCTGGCGGCCCAGGCGAGGGCGGGGTCGCGTTCGGGCACAGTTTAGGAGGGCAAAGCCTCCGATCAACTCCTTCCTCTCGGGTACGGCCCGTCGGTGACGCTCCCGTCGACGGCGACGAAGGCGGTTCGGCCTTGCTCCGGCATGCCGGCGGCAAGACGAAGTTGCCGGCATGCGCCGCCTCCTGCATGACGGCAGAGATCCCCTGACCTGCTGCTTCCGTCACCTCGTCCGGGTGGTTCATCCAACTCTCGTCGAGCGAGATCAGGTACCTCGGCATGCTCGGTCCTCCCTGTGTGGCTCGCGTCCCGGATGGGGACACGCTTCATGGAGACCACGAACGGCCATGCCGTCATCGGACAATCGCGGTCACTCCCGGGCCGCCGGTGACGATCACACGGTGACGATGCGTCTGCTCCGCTCGGTCGCCGGCAGCCGACGAGGACTCGGCTGGGACCTCAGGGCTGGAGTAACGCTCCCGTCGCGGCGAGAACGCTGTTGCCCGTGGGGTCGACCAGCTTCTGCCCGGCGAACCCGCTGGCCTCCTTCGACGACTGATAACGCAGCGCCGGAGCGGGATCTGCGGCGATCTGGCAGATGACCTCGGCAACGG
>CAYRLV010000333.1:0-4553 GCA_964425155.1 uncultured Ornithinicoccus sp.
TCGCCCGGCCCGAGGGCGCCACCGCCGTGGAGGTGGACGAGAGCGCCGGCTGAGCCCCGGCCGGCGGGTGACCGGTGGCTGCACGTGGGCTCGCGCGCCGATCGCGCGCCGATCGTGCGCCGGTCGCGCCACCGGGACCGAACCGTGCGGACGCGTTTCACCTGCTGCGGGACTCTCGAGAACCGGCTCTGGGCCCGCGCCTTTGGTTAGGCTAACCTAATCGCATGACCGCGCTGCCCACCATGCCCGCGCCGCCGACCGTCATCGAGCAGGGGCTCGCTGCCCAGGACCTCACCCTCGGCTACCACGGCACCGCCGTCGTCCACCAGGCCACGATCGACGTCCCGGCCGGGGTGGTCACCGCGCTCGTCGGACCGAACGGTTCGGGCAAGTCGACCCTGCTGCGGGCGATGGCCCGCCTGCACCGACCCCTCTCCGGTGACGTCCGGATCGACGGCGGCGAGGACGCCCTGGCCCTGACACCGCGCGAGTTCGCCCGGCGGGTGACGCTGCTCGCGCAGAGCCGCCCCTGCCCGACCGGCCTGACCGTGCGTGACGTGGTCGCCTTCGGCCGGCATCCCCACCGCGGCCGCTGGGGGTCCCGTTCGGCGGACGACCAGAGCGCCATCGACTGGGCGTCCTCGGTCACGGGCATCGAGCCGCTGCTCACCAGGACGATCGACGAGCTCTCCGGCGGCGAGCGTCAACGCGTCTGGCTGGCCACCTGCCTCGCGCAGGAGGCCGGCGTCCTCCTGCTCGACGAGCCGACGACCTACCTGGACCTGCGCTACCAGGTGGAGATGCTCGAGCTGATCCGCGACCTCGCCGACGAGCACGGCGTGGCGGTGGGCGTCGTGCTGCACGACCTCAACCAGGCGGCCGATGTCTGCGACCGCGTCGCCGTGCTGCAGGAAGGACGGATCCGGGTGCTCGGGGCGCCGCGGGACGTGCTGACCGCCGACCTGCTCAGCGAGGTCTGGGGGTTGCGGATCGACGTCACCACCGACCCGGTCACCGGGTCGGTCCGTGCCACCCCGCAGGGACGACACCGCCGACGGCGGCGGTCGTGACCGAGCCCCCGACCGGAGCGACGGACCAGCCCGCCCACCCGCGCTGAGCGCACCGGCACCGACCCACCAAGCCGACCAAGCCGACCGACCCCGACCGCACCGATCGCAGGACCCCGCAGGACCCACGTTCCCCGCACCACTCGCCCACCTCCCCGTCCGCACCTTCGACCAGAAGAGAGACCCACCCGATGACGACCCGACTTCGCGCCGCCGTCCTGTGCCTGCCGGCCGCCCTGCTGCTGGCCGCCTGCGGCACCACCCAGCCGGCCGAGACCTCGTCCACGCCGAAGGCAGGCGCCGGCACCGACACCAGCACGGGCGGGGGTGCGAAGGTGGACGGATCCGCGCAGGGGGCGGATCCGATCACGGTGAAGGACGACCTGGGCCGCACCGTCACCCTCGACGAGCCGGCCACCCGCGTGGTGGTGCTGGAGTGGCAGCAGGTGGAGGACGTGCTGACCCTCGGCGTCAAGCCGGTCGGCGTCGCCGACGTCAAGGGCTACAACACCTGGGACACGGCGGCCCCGCTGCCCCAGGACACCCTGGACGTCGGCAAGCGTGGCGAGCCGAGCACCGACGCGGTGTTCTCCACCAACCCCGACCTGGTCATCGTGGAGGCGAGCCGGGGGGACGCCATCATCCGCCAGCTGACCGGGCACGGTGTCCCCGTCTTCGTCAGCAAGGGAGCGAACGCCAAGGACCCGGTCGGCACGATGAAGCAGACCTTCACCACGATCGCCACCCTGCTCGGCAAGACCGACCGCGCCCAGCAGGTCCTGGCCGACTTCGACGAGACGGTCGCCGACGCCCGCAAGACGATCAACCAGGCCGACCCGGCCACGCGGGAGTTCGCCTACTTCGACGCCTACCTGGACGGGTCGAACGTGTCGATCCGCATGTTCGGCAAGGGATCGCTGGTCTCCGGACTGGCCAAGGAGATCGGCCTGCGCAACGTCTGGAAGGGCAAGGTCGACCCGGCCTACGGGCTCGGCCAGACCGATGTCGAGGGGCTGACCGCGGTGGGCGACGCGCACGTCTTCTTCACCGGCACCGAGTCCCGGCCGTTCCGCAAGGCGCTCGGCGAGAACGCCGTCTGGCGCAACCTGCCCTTCGTCAAGCAGGACCGGCTGCACGCCTTCCCGGACGGCATCTGGACGTTCGGTGGTCCGAAGTCGTCCGAGCAGATCGTGCGCGCCTTCGCCGACGCCATCGCCTCCTCCTGATCCTCGTATGGCGTCCCGCACCCGCACGTGGCCAGGAGGCCGCGAGTGAATCGCCGGACGAGGCCACTCGTCCCACGCCGCGGTGCTGACGCACCCGCCGGGGTCGACGAGGCCACGGCCGGGGCGCGCGCGGTCGGCGACGGGCGCGGGCGGGCGAGCACCCGTCATACCGGCTCCGTCGCGCTTCGGGCAGGGCCGGACGAGACGCCCCCGGCCGGGGTCGCGCCAGCCGGACGACTCGGCAGCGGGGTCGTCCTGGTGCTCGCGCTGCTGGTCACCGCGGTGGTGGCCGCATGGCACCTGACCCAGGGCACCTCGCAGATCGGCGCCGGCGACCTGTGGCAGCTGGTCACGGGCGACGGGGACCGGGCGACCCGCAACATCCTGGTGGCGTCCCGGCTGCCGCGCATGCTGGCCGGGCTGACCGTGGGCGTCGCCCTCGGCGCCTCGGGAGCGCTGCTGCAGTCCCTGGCCCGCAATGCCCTGGCCTCGCCGGACACCCTCGGCGTGACGGCCGGGGCGGCGTTTGCCGTCACGCTGTGCGCGGCGCTCGGGATCAGCCTGCCGTTGCTGGGTGGTGGCCTCGTGGCGTTCGCCGGCGGCCTGCTCACCGCGGTGCTGGTCCTGGCGCTGGCCAGCGGCACCGGCTCGACCACCCGGCTGATCCTGGCCGGGTCGGCGACCGCGTTGGCCCTGGCCTCCGGCACGTCGATGCTGCTCATCCTGTTCGAGCAGGAGACGACCGGCCTGTTCGCCTGGGGCAACGGGGTGCTCACCCAGATCAACCTGAACGGGGTGCGCCAGCTCGGGCCGATCGTGCTGCTCGCGGTGGCGGTGAGCATGGCGCTGGCGAGCCGGATGGACCTGCTCGCGCTCGGCGACGACACCGCGCAGGTGCTCGGTGTCCGGGTGCGTCGCACCCGCGCCTACGCCACGCTGCTCGCGGTGCTGCTCGCCGCCGCCTCGGTGGCCCTGTGCGGGCCGATCGGGTTCGTCGGGCTGTGCGCCCCGGCGATCGTGCGGCTCGCCTCCGGGTGGGTCCGACCGCTGCGCCGGCACCTCCTGCTGCTGCCGGTGTCGGGCCTCGCCGGCGCCGTCATCGTGCTGCTCGCCGACATCCTGCTGCGCGCGGCGATCGGGGCCGGCGACGGGCTGCAGGTGCCGACCGGCGTCATCACCACCGTGCTGGGTGCGATCGTGCTCGTCGTGCTGGCCCGTCGCAGCCGCGACGCCGGCCCGACGCGCAACCCACCGGGCGCTCGGCCGGGCCGCGCCCAGTCCGGGCGTCGGCTGGTCGTGGTCCTGGTGGTCTCAGGTGTCGTGTTGGTCGCGGCGATGATCGTTGGCCTGCTGGCCGGTTACACCTGGCTGCTCCTCGGCGACGTCGGCAACTGGGTGCGGGGGCTCGCGGTGCCCAGCATCGACTTCGCGCTCGACGAGCGCACCCCGCGTGTCCTCGCCGCCGTGCTGTGCGGCGCGGCGCTCGCCCTCGCGGGCACCGTCGTGCAGGCGGTCTGCCGCAACCCCCTCGCCGAACCGGGCATCCTCGGCATCACCGCGGGCGCCGGCGTCGGTGCGGTCTCGCTGCTGGCCCTCACGCCAGTCGCCGGGGTCTGGGCGATGACCGGCGTCGCGGGGGTCGGGGCCCTGGTGGCCTTCGCGCTGGTCTACGGCCTGGCGTGGCGGCACGGCCTCGACTCCGACCGCCTCGTCCTCGTCGGAGTCGGGGTGTCCGCCGGGGCGACGGCGGTGACCACGCTGATCATCGTGAGCTCCAACCCGTGGAACACCCCGTTGGCGCTCACCTGGCTCTCCGGCACGACGTACGGACGCACCTTCGGCCAGCTGCTGCCGGTGACGATCGCGCTGCTGGTGGTGCTTCCGGTGGTGGCCTGGCTGCACCGGCACCTCGACCTGCTCGCCCTCGACGACGACACGCCACGGCTGGTGGGCGTCCGGTTGGAGACGCTGCGCCTGGTGACCCTCGGCGCGGCGGCGCTGCTCGCGGCCACGGCGGTCTCGGCCATCGGCGTGGTCGGCTTCGTGGGGCTGGTCGCGCCGCACGCGGCGCGTGCGCTGGTCGGGTCGCGGCACGCGCGCGTCATCCCCGTGGCGATCCTGCTCGGCGCCGCACTGGTCAGCGTCGCGGACACCCTGGGCCGGACGGTGATCGCACCGGCCCAGGTGCCGGCCGGCCTGATCGTGGCTCTGGTCGGTGCGCCCTACTTCGTCTACCTGCTCTGGCGTTCCCGTGCCTGAG
>CAYRLV010000334.1:0-4530 GCA_964425155.1 uncultured Ornithinicoccus sp.
CCACACCCGCGTCGACGGGCTCGGCGACGCAGCAGTCGACTCCGAGCACGTCCTCCACCCCTGCCGGACAACTCGACGCGGCAGGATCGGAGAGCTCGGCCACGCAGTCGTCTGGGGATGACTCCTCACCGCTGCGATGGATTCTCGGCGGTGGCCTGATCGGCCTGGCCGTCGTGGCGGGAGCGGCGTGGGCGGTGCTGCGCCGACGGGCTCAGGGAACCGGGTCCCAGTGGTAGGAGCCGTCCGAGCGGCGTGAGCATTCCACGTCCTCGCCGCCGGTGGTGGTCGAGGTCAGGCCCACGTCGCTGAACTCGCACGGCTGACCCACCCTGGACACGACCGGTCCGACCCGCACCGTGCCGGGGGAGGGGCCGGGCGTTGTCGTCGCCGGCTCCGAGGTGGCGTGGCCCGTGGCTGCGGAGGTGCTGCCGGATGGGCGTGGCGTGGATGGCGAGTTCGTCGCCACCCCAGGAGTGTTCGGCTGGGAATGGACCCCGGTGGTTGCCGGTGGAGTGGTGGGTGTCTCACCGGCTCCCGACCACGGCGACCAGAGCACCAGGGCGCCCAGCGCCGCGAGCGTGACGGCCAGAGCGGCCACCGCCTTGCTGCGTGCCGGCGCCGGGCCCGTCGAGGCCGGCTGCGCGCTCTCGGCGGCGGCTGCATCAGGCTCCGTGTCGTGGGGGGTCCGCTGCCGAGGGGTCGTCGGAGCGCCGTCGGGGTCGTCACGCTGAGTGTCCCCGGGCACCTGCCACGGAGGGGTCTGCTCGCCTGCCGTGAGTTGCACCCGGCCCTCCGCCGGCGGCTCGACCTGGCGCAGCACCTCCACGTCGCCCAACGCCCCGTCGTGCCAGGCGAGTTCGGGAACGTCGAGCCGTGCGCGCGCGGCGATCGCCTCGGCCGGCCGATCGGCGGGGTCGGACGCCGTGAGGTCGGCGACGAGCGACCACAGCGAGTCGGGCACGCCCTCCGGCCGCACCGGCGGGGAGGTGGGGCGCGCTCCGGTGAGCATCGCGACGGCGACCTGGCCCACGGCATACAGATCTGCCGTGGAGGCGGGCGCGGCCCCGGAGCGCACCTCGGGCGCGGCGTAGGCGGGTGTGCCGGCCCACTCGCCGGTCTGGGTGAACCGGGGCCCGTCGAGGTCGAGTGCGATGCCGAAGTCGGTGAGGTAGGCGTGCGGCCTGGCGGTGCCGGTGGCCCGCAAGAGGACGTTGGCCGGTTTGATGTCGCGGTGCAGGATCCGCGCGGCGTGCACCGCGGCGACCGCGTCGAGCAGTTGGCGCAGCAGCTCGGCGACGAGCGGCGGGGGCAGCGGCCCGTGGTCGCCGATCAGGGTCGCGACCGAGCCGCCGTCGACGACCGGCATGGTGAACAGCACCCGGTCGTCCTCACCCGCCCAGCCGAGCGGGGTGAGCACGTGCGGGTGCTGCACCCGGACCGCCTGTTCACGCACGAAGCGCAGCAGTGACACGGCGTCGGACTGGCGCAGCACCTTGGCGGCGACGATCCGCTCCTCGCGGTGGTCCCAGACCCGCCAGACGGTCCCCATGCCGCCCTCGCCGATCGGGTCGATCAGCTCGTAACGGCCGGCGAACAGCTCACCCACGTGACTGGGTGGCGGCGTCTGCTGCGTCACGGAGCAACGCGGCCAGCTTCGGTGCCGTGGTAGCCGCCGCTGCGGCCTCCAGCTCCGCGGGCCCGGCGGCCGCAGCGAGGACGGCGACGGCCTGCCCCCGGGCGGTGTGGTCGGACGTGCTGGATCCCGTGAGCGTGGCCTGTTCGTCGCGGATGGCGTCGAGCCGGTCCTGCAGCTGCTCGGCGGTCAGGCCCGGCGCCTCGTCCGCGAGTGTCAGCAGGGCCTGCAGCCGGTGCACGACCGCCGGGTTGCCGATCTTGATCCGGTGCCCCGAGACCAGTTGCGACAGCATGGGAGCCGAGAGCCCGAGCACCTTCGCGAGGCGCCCCTGGGTCAGCCCGAGCGTCGCGGTGAGGCGGCTGGTGAGGTCGGCGACCGGCGCGCCATACAGCTCCTGTTGGGCGCTGCGGCCGTCGCGCTCCTCGGTGGTCACGCCCGACATCCTAGGCGGGCGTCGGCCGCGGGCCGGCGCACCGGCGGTCCCGCGCCGCCCCTCGTTGGCGATGGTTGTTGGAAGTGAGTGGGATTTCCCGACTCGGTTCCAACAACCATTGCCACCGGGTATGCGGGGCAGGGCTCGTCCCGCGCTGAGCTCCCGGGCCGGATCAGGCCACCACGGGGCGGCGGCTGCTGCGGCGGGTGCGCTGGCGCTGGGCGCGCTCCCAGGCCCGGGCGATCCGCGCGACCGCGTCCGTGAGCACCTCGGGCCGCTGTGCGTAGGGGAGCCGCAGGTGCCGCTCCAGCCCACGCCCGTCGACCGCGAACGCCGATCCGGGTGCCAGCAGGACCTCTTCGTGCTCCGCGGCGGCAACCAGCGGTGTGGACAACGGCTCCGGCAGCGTGCACCAGAGCGCGAATCCGCCTGGGGGCACGGCGAACCGCCAGTCCGGCAGCTCCTGGGCCAACGCGTGCGTCAGCGCGGCACGCTGGAGCCGCAGCTCGTCCCGCCGGCCCTCGACGACCTCCTCCCCCTGCCGGAGCAGATGGCGGAGCACCACCTGCTCGAGCACCGGCGCGCCGAGGTCGAGGGTGATCCGCGCCGCGGTGAATCGCCCGACCTGCGAGCGGGGCACCCGCAGCCAGCCGATCCGCAGGCCGCCCCAGTGGCTCTTGCTGGCGCCGCCGATCGTGATGGTCCGCGGGTCGAACGCCGCGAACGGCCGGGTCGGCGGCACCGGGTCGAGGCCGACGTCCACGAGCGTCTCGTCCACCACCGGCACGGTCCCGGATCGGCGCAGCGCGTCCGCCAGCCGCGACCGGTGCTCGTCGGGCATCAACCGCCCGGTGGGGTTGTGGTAGTCGGGCACCAGCAGCGCGACCGGCGCGCCCACCTGGGCGACGGCGGAGCAGAACCCGTCGACGTCGCTCGAGGGTGACTCGACGGGCACCCCGACCAACCGGCCGCCGGCCCGACGGAAGGTCGCGAGCGCATTGGGGTAGCCCGGGCTCTCGGCGAGCACCCGGTCTCCCTGACCGACGAGTGCCGTTGCGGTGACGGCGGATCCGGCCAGGGCGCCACTGGTGACGATGATCTGCTCCGGGTCGGTGGGCACGCCGCGTGCGGTGTACCGCGTCGCCAGCTCCTCGCGCAGCTCCGGCAGCCCGCCCGGGTGGTAGCCGGTGCCGCACAGGTGACGCGGCAGCTCCTGCACCGCCGTCTCGTAGGCGGTCAGCACCCCTTGTGGCGCGATCGGCGCCGCGCAGGTCAGGTCGATCACGTCCGAGCGGTCGCTCGGCGACAGCAGCCCGCTGGTCCCCGGCTGCGGCCCGCCCGGCACCGTTGCGACGCTGCCCGACCCGCGCCGGGAGGTGAGGTAGCCCTGGTCGCGCAGCTGGGTGTAGGCGCGCGCCACCGTCGTGCGGCTCACCCCCAGCGCGTCGGTGAGTTCGCGCTCGCTGGGCAGCCGGGTGCCGTGCAGCACCCGGCCGTCGGCGACCAGCAGGCGGATCGCGTCCGCCAGCCCGCGATAGGCGGGGCGGGTGGCGGTGGCGTCACCGAGCAGCCCGGCGAGCCGGGGCGCGGACAGGTGCGGAGCCGTCATACAGTCCACTCTCGCAAAAGTGGACCTGTTTTCCAAGGCCAATCAGCGGCACAGTGGCTGTCATGACGCTGACCCGACCCGTGCGCCCGGACCGCTCGCTCGCGCCGCTGACCTCGGTGCAGCAACTGCGGGCCGGCCGGTTGCCGCGCCGGCTGGTGCAGCTGTTCGTGGGACTGAGCCTGTATGGCGGGTCCATGGCCCTCATGGTGCGCGGCCACGTCGGGCTGGACCCGTGGGACGTGCTGCACTCCGGGCTGACCTCCCGGGTGCCGCTGAGCTTCGGCACGGTGGTCATCCTCGTCGGCGCGCTGGTGCTGCTCCTCTGGGTGCCGCTGCGGCAGTGGCCCGGCCTCGGCACCGTCGCCAACGTCATCTGGATCGGCGTGGCGACCGACCTGGGCCTCGCGTGGATCGACCGGCCGGACGGGCTCACTGCGCGGATCGCGATGATGGTCGCCGGGGTGGTGCTCAACGGTCTCGCCACCGCGCTCTACATCGGCAGTCAGCTCGGCCCGGGCCCGCGGGACGGCCTGATGACCGGGCTGGCCCGACGCACCGGGCTGTCCCTCCGGCTGGTGCGCACCTCGCTCGAGGTGACCGTGCTGGCGGCAGGGTGGCTGCTCGGCGGGGTGGCCGGACTCGGCACGGTCGTCTACGCGCTCGCCATCGGACCACTCACCCAGGCCTTCCTGCCGTGGTGCATCGTCGAGCTGCCGGCCCCGCAGCCCGGGGAGGGAGCGCGGGGCCGGGTCGAGTCCTGCCTCAGCGAAGGCTGACCGTCACACCCCCGGAGAACATCGAGTCGTGCAGCTCGATGCTGGCCGGGACAGCGTCCTTCGGCATGTCGTAGAC
>CAYRLV010000335.1:0-1522 GCA_964425155.1 uncultured Ornithinicoccus sp.
CGACGTAGTGCACGTAGGAGCCCTCGTCGGCGATGATCAGCGTCCGCTCGAACTGACCCATGTTCTCGGTGTTGATCCGGAAGTAGGCCTGCAGCGGGATGTCGACGTGCACGCCCGGCGGCACGTAGATGAACGAACCGCCCGACCACACCGCGGTGTTGAGCGACGCGAACTTGTTGTCGCCCGCGGGGATCACCGAGGTGAAGTACTCGCGGAACAGGTCCTCGTGCTCGCGCAGCCCGGTGTCGGTGTCGACGAAGATGACGCCCTGGCTCTCCAGGTCCTCGCGGATCTGGTGGTAGACCACCTCGGACTCGTACTGCGCCGCGACGCCCGCGACCAGCCGCTGCTTCTCCGCCTCCGGGATGCCCAGCCGGTCGTAGGTGTTGCGGATGTCCTCGGGCAGGTCCTCCCAGGAGGCCGCCTGGGACTCGGTCGACTTCACGAAGTACTTGATGTTCTGGAAGTCGATGCCGGTCAGGTCGGAGCCCCACGTGGGCATCGGCTTCTTGTCGAAGAGCCGCAGCGCCTTGAGCCGCAGCTTGGTCATCCACTCCGGTTCGTTCTTCTTGACCTCGGAGATGTCGCGCACGACCTCCTCGGACAAGCCGCGCCGAGCCGACGCACCGGCCACGTCACTGTCGGCCCAGCCGTACTCGTAGGTGCCCAGACCCTTCAGGCCGGGGTTGAGCTCTTCAATGTTGGTGCTCATCGAGCAGACCTTTCCTTCGACTGGTGCTGATCGGACGGCGTGGTCGGACGCGCCGGCCGGACGGTCGGCGTCGGGACGAACGTGGTGCACACGTGCCCGCCACCGGCCAGCGTGGCCAGCCGCTGCACGTGCACGCCGAGCATCCGCGAGAACGCCTCGGTCTCGGCCTCGCAGAACTGTGGGAACTCCGCCGCGACCTGCTGCATCGGGCAGTGCCCCTGGCACAACTGGACCCCGTCGAGCGGTCCGGAGGAGCCGACCGGGCGGGCGGAGGCAGCGTAACCCTCGGAGCTCAGCGCCCGGACGAGCGCCTCGGTGCGGGCCGCCACGTCGTCGCCCGCGGCCTCCAGCTCGGCCGCACAACGCTGCTCGAGCTCGGCGATCCGCTGCCGGGCGAAGGCCGCGACGGCGTCCTCACCCGCCTGGTTCTCCAGGAACCGCAGCGCGGCGGTGGCGACCCCGTCGTAGGTGTGCCGCAGCGACTCGTGGCCCGCCTCCGACACGACGTAGCTGCGGGCCGGGCGGCCGCGCCGCCGGGTTCCGGAGGCCGCGGGCTCCCGCTCCTGCAGCGCGCCCTCGGCCACGAGGGCGTCGAGGTGCCGGCGCACGGCAGCAGGGGTGAGCTGCAGGCGCTCGGCCAGACCCGCGGCAGTGATCGGACCCTCCTCCGAGACGACGTGGAGCACCCGGGCCCGGGTGCCCTCCTCCACGTCCTTGATAAACACCACACCAGTGTGACCTAATTCCCCTGGGGGTTCCAGAAAGGGTCACCTAACCTCGCCGGTCCGGACGGGGTGATCCTCGTCATAC
>CAYRLV010000335.1:1622-4501 GCA_964425155.1 uncultured Ornithinicoccus sp.
CAGGACGGCGGCCTGCCCACCGGCAGTCGCCCGATCCGACTGCTGCGCCACCTCGCCCGGATGTATGCGGTGCCGGCCGACCTCGACGCGCTGGTCGCCCGGCTGGGCATCGACCGCTTCGACCGCACCACGGTGCGCCGTCTCTCCGGCGGGCAGAAGCAGCGCGTCGCCCTGGCGGCCGCCCTGATCGGCCGCCCGGAGGTCACCCTGCTGGACGAGCCCACGGCCGGTCTCGATCCGCACGCCCGCCTGGACGTGTGGGACCTCGTCCGGGAGACCCGCGACACCGGCTGCGCCGTCGTGGTCACGACCCACTCGTTCGTCGAGGCCGAGCGGCTCGCCGACCAGGTGGTCATCGTCGGAGCCGGCCGGGTGGTCGGCGCCGGGCCGCTCGCCGAGCTGACCCGCGACTGTTCGCTCGAGGAGCTCTACTTCGGGCTCACCCGGGAGCGTGACCGGTGACCGCCCCGTCCCCGCCCGCCGTGTCCCGCGCCGCGCCACCTCGAGAGCGGGTGGTCGCGCAGTCGGTCTTCGAGGCCGGCATCCTGCTGCGCAACGGGGAACAGCTGCTGGTCTCGCTCGTCCTGCCCTGCCTGGCTCTGGTCGCGCTCGCGCTCACCTCTGCCCCGTCACTGGGCGACGGGCGACGCATCGACCTGGCCGTCCCCGGGGTGCTCGCGCTCGGCGTCCTGTCCACCGCGTTCACCGGCCAGGCGATCGCGACCGGGTTCGACCGGCGCTACGGCGTCCTCCGGCTGCTCGGTGTGACCCCCCTGGGCCGCGGCGGGCTGCTGCTCGCCAAGGCGGTCGCGGTGCTGTCCGTCGAGACGTTGCAGGTCGTGGTGATCGGCGCGGTCGGTCTGGGGTTCGGTTGGCACCCGCACTGGGGCGGTGTTCCTGCGGCGGTGCTCGTCGGCCTGCTCGGCACCTGGACCTGGGTCGCGCTCGCCCTGTTGCTCGCCGGCACCGTCCGCGCCGAGGGCGTGTTGGCCGTGGCCAACCTGCTCTGGATCCTGCTGCTGGGGCTCGGCGGCGTGCTGTTCCCCCGCGACCAGCTGCCCGACACGGCCGCCTCCGTGCTGGCGTTCCTCCCGTCGAGCGCACTCGGCGACGGCCTGCGGGCCGCCCTCACGCAAGGGACGCTCGACCTCACCGCGATCGCCGTCCTGGTGGCGTGGGGGCTGGGCGCCACGGCGCTGGCCTCGCGCCTGTTCCGCTGGTCCGACTGAGCGGTGCCTCCCCGACGCCGACGAGCGCGAGGAGTTGTGATGGACCTGCCGCAGACGCACCAGGACGGCGCCCGCGAGCAGCGTCGCGACCACCAACCAGACCAGGTGCGTACCGAGACCGCAGACGGCCAGGGCGACCGATCCCAACAGTCCCGGCACCACGAGGTATGCGGGGCTCGCACCTCCCCGCCAGCCGCGCGACCGCGGCCGCAGCAGCCACCCGAGCCGGGCGGCCAGGACCCCGAGGCCGAGGTATCCGAACGCCGGCAACGGGCCGTCACTCGCCACGGCCGACCAGACGCCCGCGCCGACGGCGGTGACGACGGCCAGCAACGCCGGTGCCGACACCAGCGAGTGCGGCCACCGCCGCGACGCCTGCCGTCGCGCGGTGACCCGACGGCCGTGCGCACCCGTCGACCCGGGTGACGGGGCGTGGCGGACGGTGCGTGGGCGCGACGGTGAGGGACGGGACAGCTGCTCGATCGCCATACGCACCATCCCGCCACGTCGGTGAGCCGGGGACCATCCGAGATGCCCCTGAGGCACCCCGGACCCGCCCCTGAGCAACCCTGAAGCGGGCGGTCCGCGCACCAGCACCCTGGGCGGCGCGGGGCGGCTCGCGAGACCTACCATCATGGAGTGAGCCACCCCCCGCCCGCGTCGCCCTGGCTGCGGCGTGCCCTGGTGTTCAACCTGCTCGCCGAGGTCGGCATCGTCATCACCGGCGGACTGGTGCGCCTCACCGGCTCGGGGCTCGGCTGCCCCAGCTGGCCGCACTGCGTGCCGGGCTCGTTCGTCCCGGTGGCGCATCAGGCGCAGGGCTTCCACAAGTACATCGAGTTCGGCAACCGCACGCTGACCGGCGTCGTCAGCGTGGCGGCCCTGCTCGTCATCGTCGGCATCTGGAAGTGGGCACCGACCCGCCGCGTGCTGCTCTGGCCGGCACTGTTGGTGCTCGCGGGTGTAGGGGCCCAGGCGGTCATCGGCGGGATCACGGTGCGCACCGGGCTCAACCCCGCGATCGTGGCCGGCCACTTCCTCGTCTCCATGCTGCTGGTGGCCGCCTCGGCGTGGCTGCTCTTCCGGTACGACGAGGGTGACGGCCCGCCCCAGCCGCTCGTGCGCCGCGAGATCCGGGCGCTGGCCCTGATCGCGGCGGCGCTGGCCTGCGTGATCCTCGTGCTCGGCACGCTGGTCACCGGGTCCGGGCCGCACTCGGGCGACGCCGACGAGCCGGCCCGACTCAGCCTCGACCCCCGGTCGATCTCCTGGCTGCACGCCGACGCCGTGATGCTCTTCCTCGGTCTGGTGGTGGCCGTGCTGGTCGCCGTGCGGGTCAGCGACGCGGGCGCCCGGCCGTGGCGAGCATGGCTGCTCGTGCTGGCCGCGACGCTCGGCCAGGGAATCGTCGGCTACGTGCAGTACTTCACCGGCCTGCCGTGGCCGGTCGTGCTGCTGCACATGCTCGGCGCGGCGCTGTTGGTGATCGCGGTGGTGCACGGACTGATGAGCCTGCGGGTGCGTGAGCCGGTGCCCCTGGGCGAGGTGCACAGCCCTGCCCCCGACACCGCCGAGGCTCCCGCCTGACCCGGCACGTCCTGCGAACCGGTCGCCCGAGCCACCACCCCGCACGACGTCGCGCGTGTCGTC
>CAYRLV010000336.1:0-4499 GCA_964425155.1 uncultured Ornithinicoccus sp.
GGAGGCGCCCGGCCGAGACCGGTGGGGGAGGCATGGCCGGCACCGGGCCGAACCCGGCGGGCCGTGGGCCGGACCCCCGCCGCCACGCGGTCGGACACGCTGCCGGCCCCGCCCCGCGGAGCGCTACCGTTGCGACCATGACCTCCGCACCCGTCTTCGGTCGCGTCCTCACCGCCATGGTGACCCCGATGCACCCGGACGGCTCCCTCGACCTGGACGGCGCCCAACGGCTGGCCGTCCACCTCGCCGACCACGGGCACGACGGCCTGGTCGTCAACGGGACCACGGGCGAGTCGGCGACCACCACCGACGAGGAGAACGTGGACCTGGTGCGCGCCGTCGTCGAGGCGGTCGGTGACCGGGTCACCGTGGTCGCCGGCGTCGGCACCAACGACACCGCACACTCGGTCGCGGCCGCGCGGGCGCTGACCGCCGTCGGGGCGCGGGGCGCCCTGGTGGTCACCCCCTACTACAACAAGCCGCCGCAGGAGGGGGTGCTCGCGCACATGACGACGGTCGCCGACGCGATCGACGTGCCCGTCATGGTCTACGACATCCCCGGCCGCACCGGGACACCCATCGCCACCGACACCCTGCTGCGACTCGCCGAGCACGAGCGCATCGTCGCCGTCAAGGACGCCAAGGGCGACCTGTTCGAGGCGAGTCGGGTCATGGCCCAGACCGACCTGCTCTGGTACTCCGGCGACGACGTGCTCAACCTCGCGCACCTCGCGCAGGGAGCCGTCGGCGTCGTCAGCGTGGTCGGCCACGTCGCCGGACCGCAGTATGCGGAGCTGGTCGCCGCGGTGGGCGAGGGCAAGCTCGCCCGCGCCCAGGAGATCCATCGGCAGCTGATCCCCGCGGTGGACGCGATCATGCACACCACCCAGGGTGCGATCATGGCCAAGGCCGCGATGCGCGAGCTCGGTGTCATCGAGTCCGCGTTCATCCGCCTGCCCCTCATCGAAGCCACCCCCGAACAGGTCGAGCGCCTGCGCGCCGGCCTGCAACAGTCAGGACTTGTGTGAGTCACCCCCATCCCGAACTGAACGCACCACCCGCCCTCGCCGACGGGGCCGTCCGGGTCGTCGCCCTCGGCGGACTCGGCGAGGTCGGTCGCAACATGACCGTGCTCGAGCACGCCGGGCGGCTGCTCGTCATCGACTGCGGCGTGCTCTTCCCGGAGGACCACCACCCGGGCATCGACCTGATCCTGCCCGACTTCGAGTACCTCAAGGACCGGGTGGAGCACATCGACGCCATCGTCCTGACGCACGGCCACGAGGACCACATCGGCGCCGTGCCGTACCTGCTGCGGATGAAGCCGGACATCCCGGTCATCGGCTCCCAGCTGACCCTCGCCCTGGTGGAGGCCAAGCTCAAGGAACACAAGCTCACCCCATACTCGCTCACCGTCGCGGAGGGACAGCGGGAGCAGCTGGGCGTCTTCGACTGCGAGTTCGTCGCGGTCAACCACTCCATCCCCGACGCGCTCGCGGTCTTCGTCCGCACCCCCGGGGGGACCCTCCTGCACACCGGCGACTTCAAGATGGACCAGCTCCCGCTGGACGGCCGGATCACCGACCTGCGGGCGTTCGCCCGGCTCGGCGAGGAGGGCGTCGACCTCTTCCTCACCGACTCCACCAACGCGGAGGTGCCGGGGTTCACCACGTCGGAGCGCGAGATCGGCCCGGCGATCCGGGAGGTGTTCCGCACCGCGGAGCGGCGGATCATCGTGGCGTCCTTCTCCTCCCACGTGCACCGCATCCAGCAGGTGCTCGATGCGGCGGAGGCGTCCGGGCGCAAGGTCGCGATGGTCGGGCGGTCGATGGTGCGCAACATGGGGATCGCCGCCGACCTGGGTTACCTCCGGGTCCCGGACAACATCCTGGTCGACCGCAAGAAGCTCGACGACCTGCCCGACGACAAGGTCGTGCTGGTCTGCACCGGCTCCCAGGGGGAGCCGATGGCCGCGCTCTCGCGGATGGCCAACCGGGACCACAAGATCGAGGTCGGGCGAGGCGACACGGTGCTGCTCGCCTCGTCGCTCATCCCCGGCAACGAGAACGCCGTCTACCGGGTCATCAACGGCCTGATGCGGCTCGGCGCGACCGTCGTGCACAAGGGCAACGCCAGGGTCCACGTGTCCGGGCACGCCAGCGCCGGCGAGCTGCTCTACTGCTACAACATCGTGCGCCCGCGCAACGTCATGCCGATCCACGGGGAATGGCGGATGCTCGTGGCCAACGGCCAACTCGCCGAGAAGACAGGGGTTCCCGCGTCGCGCGTGGTCCTGGCCGAGAACGGCGTGGTGGTGGACCTGGAGGACGGCGCGGCCCGCATCGCCGGCGCGGTCCCGGCGGGATACGTCTACGTGGACGGGTCGTCGGTGGGCGGCACGACCGAGACGCTGCTCAAGGACCGCCGGATCCTGCGCGACGAGGGATTCATCACGATCATCGTCGTGCGCGACGCCGACACCGGCAAGATCGCGGCGGGCCCCGAGATCACCGCGCGCGGCTTCGCCGAGGACCAGGAGGTCTTCGACCAGGTGCTGCCGAAGATCGAGACGGCGCTCGCCGAGGCCGCCGACAAGGGCGTCACCGACACCTACCAGCTGCAGCAGGTCGTCCGTCGGGTGGTCGGCAGCTGGGCCGGGGGCAAGCTGCGTCGTCGCCCGATGATCATCCCGATCGTCATGGACGCCTGAGCCCGCACCACACCGCGGCGCGGAGCGTCGAGGGCACCGGCCCGGCTGACTCGGGTGCCTCACTCTCCGGGTGGCGGAAGGGATTCGTCCGCGATGGCCTCTACCCTCGGGGCATGACGCCACCGCCTCGCAGGCCCGACGCCACGGCGTTCGAGGACGCCGTCCTGGCGTTCGACTTCACCGGTGAGGTCTTCCAGTGGCGTGGCCCCGCGCCCTACCACTTCATCGCCGTGCCGGAGGAGGACGCGGCGGCGGTGCAGGACGTCTCCCGCGAGGTGACCTACGGCTGGGGTGTGATCCCGGCCCGGGCCGTGGTGGGCGCGACCACCTGGACGACCTCGCTGTTCCCCAAGGACGGCGGCTACCTGCTGCCGCTGAAGGACGCGGTGCGCAAGGCCGAGGGGCTCGAGCTCGGCGACATGGTCGACGTCGCCCTCGCCGTGGTCCGGCCCTGAACCGTCCGCGACCGGGCTCCCCACGGGGCGTCGTGCCAGCAGCGAACCCGTCAGGCGATGGTGGCGCGCACCGACCAAATTCGAGTGCCCCGTCGGGTAGCCACGGCTAGCGTGCGGGGGATGTCCTGTCGACTGGTGGCCCAGACCTTCGATGCGCACGACCCCGCCCGGGTGGCCTCCTTCTGGTCCGCCGTGCTGGGCCGCGAGGTCGTCGACGAGCCGCGCGGCCCGTTCCTGCCCGGTGACGAGCGGCAGGTGGGCCTGCGGTTCGTTCCCAGTGCGGCCGATCGGGTGGGTCCGAACCGCGTGCACCTGCACCTGACCAGTGCCGCACCGGGTGACCAGGAGGCGACCGTGGCGCGGGCCCTGGAGCTCGGGGCGAGGCACCTGGACGTCGGCCAGCTCCCCGAGGAGCCCCACGTCGTGCTGGCCGACCCCGAGGGCAACGAGTTCTGCGTCATCCCCGTCGGCAACACCTTCCTGGCCGGGTGCGGATTCCTCGGCGAACTGGCCGGCGACGGCACGCGTGACGTCGGGCTCTTCTGGGCGCAGGCCCTGGCCTGGCCGCTGGTGTGGGACGAGCACACCGAGACGGCCATCCAGTCGCCGCGGGGCGGCACCAAGGTCGCCTGGGGTGGAGAACCCCTGGAGCCCAAGCACGGGCGCAACCGGCAGCGCCTCGAGGTCGCCGTCACGGAGGGCAGCCTGGCCGACGAGGTCGCGCGGCTCACGAGCCTCGGCGCCACGCAGGTCGGCGACCTGACCGACGGCGCGGTCGAGCTCACCGACCCGGACGGCAACGAGTTCGTCCTCGCCCCGACCTCCCCCGTCGCCGAAGCCGGCAGGCAGACATCGATCTCCTGGTGATGGGAGGATGCGGTCGTGGTTGCCGTGCGACGGCTCGTCACCGTGGTCGACGTCGCCGAGGACCCGTATGACGACGCTCCACTCCTCGACGGGCCTGCGCCGGCCGGGGCGAGGCCGGGGCTGGCACCGCCGGGCGTGCCGCGCCCTCCGGACCCACGGCGGATGTCGGTGGACGCGCTGCTGATGGCCGAGCTGGAGGACGGTCGACGGGTCACGGTGCTCGACGACCGGGGGTGGACCGCCAGCGGGCCGGTCGACATCTGGCGCCACACCACCATCGAGGACCTGGCCGACACGGCCCGGACCGTGGTGGGCCCGGACGAGCCCTTCGACGACCAATCGGCGGCCGACATGGCCGCGAGGCACTGGCAGGAGATCGCCCGCCGGCTGGGCGGCCACGGTGTGGAAGCCGACTCCGAGACGCTCGCGCGGTTGCCGCACGACGTCGAGCTGAGCGCACGCGTGCG
>CAYRLV010000337.1:0-4481 GCA_964425155.1 uncultured Ornithinicoccus sp.
TCACCAAGATCTGGCTGGACGGCAAGGTCAAGGCCAACCTCGACCAGAGCGTGCCGCAGGTGCACGCACCCGAGGCCTGGGCAGCCGGCTTCCAAGGTGAGGGCACGACCGTCGCGGTGCTCGACACCGGAGTGGACACCGAGCACCCCGACCTCGCCGAGCAGGTCACCGCGACCCAGAGCTTCGTGCCCGGCGAGGACGTCTCCGACTTCCGGGGCCACGGCACCCACGTCTCCTCGACCATCGCCGGCACGGGGGCGGCCTCGGACGGCCGCTACAAAGGGGTGGCCCCGAAGGCCAACCTCATCGTCGGCAAGGTCCTCGGGAACGACGGCTTCGGTCAGGACTCGTGGATCATCGACGGGATGGAGTGGGCCTCCCGGAACGCCAAGGTGGTCAACATGAGCCTCGGCAGCCAACAGCCCACCGATGGCACCGACCCGATGGCGCAGTCGGTGAACGCGTTGAGCGAGGAGACCGGAGCGCTCTTCGTCATCGCAGCCGGCAACTCCGGCACCGAGCAGACCATCAGCTCGCCCGGCTCCGCCGACGCAGCACTCACCGTCGGCGGTGTGGACAAGCAGGACCAGCTGGCGTGGTTCACCTCGCAGGGTCCCCGGATCGGGGACATGGCCATCAAGCCGGACATGGTGGCCCCCGGTGACCAGATCACCGCCGCTCGGTCGCACCTGATGACCCAGGGCAGCGGCTACTACGTGGGCATGAGCGGCACGTCGATGGCGACGCCCCACGTCGCCGGAGCGGCCGCGATCGTCGCGCAGAAGCACCCGGACTGGACGGGCGCGCAGATCAAGAACGCGTTGATGAGCACCACCGACCAGCTGCCCGACCTCGGTCCCTACCAGGTCGGCACGGGGCGGTTGAACGTCGCTGCGGCGCTCGGCGACCTGCGCGCCACCGGGTCGGCCTTCTTCGGGTTCTTCGACTGGCCCCACGAGGGCGACACGCCGGTCGACAAGGTCGTCACCTACACCAACAGCAGCGACCAGCCGCTCGAGCTCGACCTGGCGCCGACCTTCGCCGACGCGGACGGCACCACCCCGCAGGGCATCATCTCGCTGTCCACGCAGCACCTGACGGTGCCGGCGAACGGCAGCGCGGAGGTCACCGTGACCGTCGACCCGAACCTCGCGAAGCCGGGTTCACGCTTCACCGGGCAGTTGGTCGCCCGCACTGACGGCAAGGTCGCCGCGCACACGGCGCTCGCCATGGTCAAGGAGGACGAGCGCTACTCGCTCACCCTCACGGCCACCGACCGTGACGGCTCACCCACCCTGGCGTATGCGGTGCTGACTGCTCCGGGCGTGGACCCGCAGGCGATCGCCGTCGACGGTGAGCGCACCCTGCGGCTGCCCAGCAACACCTACTCGGTGATGTCCTTCATGGACGTCGACACCAACACCGACCACGCCGGCGTGGCGCTCGTCGGCGACCCGGAGGTGACCCTGGACGCTCCGAGAACGGTGGCCCTGGACGCCCGAAAGGCGCGCAAGATCACGGCCTCGGTGCCGAAGAAGGACACCGAGCCGTTGCTGCGGCGGATGGACTTCCACCGCACCCTGGGCGACAGCGAGGTCACGAGCAGTTACCTCGTGCCCGTCTGGGTCGACAACCTCTACGCCGCACCCACCACGCCGGTCACCCAGGGCAGCTTCGAGATGCTGACCCGGTGGCGGCTGGCCAAACCGTTGCTCACCATCACCGATCGTGGACGCGCGCTGGACGACATCCCGCAGGTGGGTTCCGCGCTGTGGGACGGACACGGCAACCTCAAGGCCGTCTATGCGGGCCAGGGCACACCGGCGGACTACGACGGTTTGAACGCCAAGGGCAAGGCGGTGGTCGTGCGTCGCAGCGACGCGGTCGATCCGCACGACCGGGCTGCCGCAGCAGTCGACTCCGGAGCCAGGCTGCTCATCGTGGTCAACGACCAACCGACCGAGCTCAGCGAGTACGTCGGCGGTCCCGACGGCGACGTGCCGATCACCGTGGCGTCGGTGACGGGCAAGGAGGGTGACCGCCTGATCAGGGCGGCACGGTCCGGCAACGCACGGCTCCACGTGCGCGGCACGCCCGACTCGCCGTTCGTCTACGACCTCGTCGACCCGCACACCGGAGCGATCCCGAAGGACCTGCGCTACGCCCCCGGCCGGAGTGACCTGGCCAGGGTCGACACGCGATACGCGTCCGACCGGGACGCGGACGGAGCCGAGTTCCGTTATGACATGCGGCCCTACACGTTCGGCGCCCTGGGCTACATGATGCGGACCTCGTTGCCCCAGCAGCGGGTCGAGTGGGTCTCGGCCACGAAGGACACGACGTGGTACCAGCAGGCTCGCACGCTGGAACCCAACTGGGAGGTCCGCAACGACGCCGTCTCCTTCGAGCCGGGCGAGCGGGTCGAGCACGACTGGTTCAGCCCGGTGGTGCGGCCCCGGCTCGGCCCCGGTTTCTGGAAGCCGTTCCGCATCGGCAACGACCTGCAGGTCAACATCCCGCCGTTCGCCGACTCGGGTGAGGGCCACACCGGTGCGATGGACTTCGGGGTCGGCACGCACCTGGAGCTCTACCGGGACGGAGTGCTGGCCCAGGAGGCCGACAGCCAGGCGCTCTACCTGTGGGACGTCCCCTCGGAGCCCACGCCCTATCGCGTGGTGCTGGACGCGACTCGTGACCCGGACCGGTTCAGCACCTCGACGAGCACGCACACCGAGTGGAGCTTCACCTCGGCCGAGACGCAGGAGCACACCGAACTGCCACTGTTGTCACTCGACTACGACGTCGCCACCGACATCCACGGTGACGCGCTCGCGGGACGGCACACCACCCTGGGCCTGACGGCGGTGCCGGTCGAGGCTGCTCCGGGTCACGGCACGGTGCAGGGCGCCACCCTGGAGGTCTCCTTCAACGACGGGAAGTCGTGGAAGAAGGTGCGGCTCCACCCTGACGGCGAGGGTTGGACCGCGACGATCACCAACCCGAGAAGGGGTGCGGACTTCGTCTCGCTGCGCGCGAGCGCCTGGGACGACGCCGGAAACCGCATCGACCAGACGGTGATCCGCGCCTACGGTCTGCGCTGACCCACCACGCCGGTGCCCGGTCGACGTCGTCGTCGGCCGGGCACCGGCGTGTCAGGAGGTCTCCGTGCTGGTGCCGCAGGACCGCCGGCTCACCACGGCAACTCACGCTGGCGTTACTCGCGCCGACCGGCCCGACACGCCGGGTATGGCGGGTGGGCACCGGAGTAACGCCAGCGCGACGTGACGACGTGGTCGCCCCGGTCGGGGTCAGTCGCCCAGCAGCTGCGCGAACGGCGTCGGGTCGGCGAACTCGTCGACCGGCCCCAGGGACGGCCGCTGCACCATGAGCTCGGCCAGCTCGCCGGCCGCGCGGTTGATGCGGGACACCAGCCCGGCCCCGGACTCCTCGCCCGCGCCCCAGTCCTCGGACGCGGCATACACCGCGGTCGGCACGACCACCGCCCGCAGGTAGCTGAACATCGGCCGAAGGGCGTGCTCGAGCGCCAGCGAGTGGCGGGCGGTGCCGCCGGTCGCGGCGATGAGCACCGGCTTGCCGGTGAGCGAGTCGGGGTCGAGCACGTCGAAGAACGACTTGAACAGGCCGCTGTAGGAGGCCGAGAAGATCGGCGACACGACGATCAGCCCGTCTGCCCGCACGACGTCGTCGAGCGCCGTGCGAAGGTCGCCCGAGGGGAACCCGGTCAGTAGGTGGTCCGTCACGGCGTGCGCGTGGTCGCGCGCCTCGACGACCCGCTGCGCCACCTCGACGTCCTGCTCCTGCAGGGCGTGCACCGTCGCCGCCGCCAGCCGGTCGGCGAGCAACCTCGTCGACGACGGCTGGCGCAGCCCGGCGGCGACCACCGTGAGGGTGCGTTCGGTCATCGAGCGGCTCCTTCCAGAACGTCATCGTCGTCCGCGGACTCGTCGTGGACGGCGTCGAGCAACGACGCGTGGGTCGGCGCGTCCGGCACGTGGGCCGGGCGCAGCGCGTCCTGCTCCCGGCGCAGCACCGGCACGACCTCGGTGCCGAGGATCTCGATCTGCTCGAGGGCCACCTCGAGCGGGAGCCCGGCGTGGTCGACGAGGAACAGCTGCCGCTGGTAGTCGCCGACGTGGTCGCGCATCGTCAGGTAGCGGTCGATCACCTGCTGCGGGCTCCCCACGGTGAGTGGTGTCTCGCGCATGAACTGCTCCAGCGACGGGCCGTGCCCGTAGACGGGCGCGTTGTCGAAGTAGGGACGGAACTCGCGCACCGCGTCCTGGGAGTTCGGCCGCATGAAGACCTGGCCGCCCAGGCCCACGATCGCCTGGTCGGCCGAGCCGTGCCCGTAGTGCTCGAACCGCCGACGATAGAGCTGCACCATCTGCTTGGTGTGCGACATCGGCCAGAAGATGTTGTTGTGGAAGAAGCCGTCACCGTAGTAGGCGGCCTGCTCCGCG
>CAYRLV010000338.1:0-4445 GCA_964425155.1 uncultured Ornithinicoccus sp.
AGGCAGGCGACTTAAAATCGCTCAAGTGCGGGTTCGAAACCCGTCGGGGGCACGAGGAGGGTCTCGCCGCGACCACGGGCGACCACCCGGTGCCCGGGGGTCGCCGCGCGAGGTGCGGTCTCCGCATACGGATCAGGGGCGCAGGCCCCGCGCGCGCTGGATGGCGAGCGCGAGCAAACCGGCGATCAGCCCCCACAGCGCGTTGGTCACGAACAACGGGATGATCGCGATCGGCGTTGCCAGCGGGCCGGACAGCTCCCCGTCCAGAATGGGCGAGAGGATGCCGCTGATGATCAGGGCGAACGCTGCGTAGGCCACGCCGGTGGCGACCAGGGTCGCGACCGGCTCCCGGACCCGGCTGAAGCCGACGGCGAGCACCCAGACGGCGGAGATGAAGGCGGTCAGCAACAGCGGCGTCGCGGGCTTCCCGAGCGCGTCGCTGAGGCCGACGATGGAGAACAGCGGCCGCAGCAGCGCCACGGCGGCCAGCCCCAGCACGAGGGGCCAGTGGAGTCGTTGGTGGACGGGGGGACGCGGTGTGGTGGTCTGCATGTCATCGACGCTAGGTCGGTGGCCACGCTCGCCGCGTCGGTCGAATCGCGTCACTTGCAGGGGCACGACTGCGCTCCGGCACGACCTGCGATGTCGCCTCTCGACGTACACCGGTCGCGGCCGGCAGGTGCCACGATGGGGCGCGTAGGCGGAGTGCGACGACGAGCAGGAGGGCACCGTGAGTGCGGCAGCGGCCCCGCGCCGGGACGAGGTGCCCGGCTGGTTGCTCACCCTGCTCGCCGCCGCGGCGCAGACCCTCGTCGTCGCGCTGATCATCGCGATCGGCTCGGTCGACGAGGGCGAACCGGGCGTGGGTGCCTACCTGTTCGCCATCGGGTTCGGCGCGGTCCTGCTGCTCCAGCACCGACTGCCGGTCGCCGTCCTGGTCGCCTCCGTGCTCGGCGTCTTCGCCTACTACGCGCTCGACTACCCACCGATCGGTATGGCGGTGCCGGTCGCCGCCGCCTTCTACCGCTGCGCCGAACGCGGCCGGACCGTCGTGGCGCTCGGCACCGGGGTGGTGCTGCTCGCGGTCTCGCTCTACTTCCGGGTCGGCGACGGCGAGTCGAGCTCGGTCCTCGCCTACGACGTGATCACGAACGCTGCCCTCATCGCCGCGGCGATCGCGCTGGCCCAGCGGGTCCGGGCCACCCGGGCGCTGCGACGGCAGCAGGAGCAGGTGGTCGCGCTCGAGCGGGCCCACCAGCAGGAGCGGACCGCGCGGGAGCTGCAGGCGCAACGGGTGCGGATCGCCCGCGACCTGCACGACTCGATCGGGCACGCGCTGTCCCTCGTGTCGGTGCAGGCCCGCGTCGGGCAGCAGTCGCTCGGGGCGGACGACGCCGCCGTGGCCCGCGCGCTGGACCACGTCGTGCAGGCGACCGGGTCGTCCCTCGCCGACCTGCGCCGCACGCTCGCGATGCTCCAGTCGGAGGACGACACGGCGGCGCACGCGCCGGTCGCGTTGGCCGGCATCGAGCGCACCGCCCAGGCGGCCCGGGACGCGGGACTGGAGGTCCGCGTCGACCTCCCAGCCGACCCGTCGGCGGTGCCGTCGGTGGTGGGCAGCACGGTCTTCCGGATCGTGCAGGAGTCGGTGACCAACGTGCTGCGGCACGCCGGAGCGTCCACCGTGGACATCACGGTCACCAGCGACCGCGACAACGTGCACGTGCGGGTCGCGGACGACGGCCGCGGAGTGGCGCCCTCGGCGTCCCCGGGCGGCGGGCGGGGGATCGCCGGGATGCGTGAGCGCGCAGCGCTGCTCGGCGGCGAGGTGAGCACCGGGTCGGACGGCCACGGGTTCACGGTCGAGGCGCGGATCCCGCTCGGGGGCGCGTCGTGATCCGGGTGGTGATCGCCGAGGACGAGCCGCTGTTGCGCAGCGGACTCAAGGCGCTCGCCGAGCACGACGGCGACATCGAGGTCGTCGCGGAGGCCGACCAGGGCGGGGCGGCCCTGGCCCGGACGCGGGAGACCCGGCCGGACGTGGTGCTCATGGACATCCGGATGCCGGGGCTGGACGGCATCACGGCCACCCAGCTGATCCGGCAGGACCCGGAGCTGGCCGACGTCGAGGTCGTCGTCCTCACCACCTTCGCCGAGGACGAGACCGTCCTGGAGGCGCTGCGGGCGGGCGCGGCCGGCTACCTGCTCAAGGACCTCGAGCCGAGCGAGCTGCGGGAGGCGATCCGGTCGGTGGCTGCCGGGACCCCCGCGCTGTCGCGCGACGTCACCGCCACGGTCATGCGGGCGGCCGCCAGCTCACGCTCCGCGCCGGACCCGGACGTCGTCGACCGGCTGGCGCCGCGCGAGGTCGAGGTGCTGGCCGCCGTCGGACAGGGCTTCAACAACGCGGAGATCGCCGAGCAGCTGTTCATCAGCCCGGCCACGGCGCGCACCTACGTCAGCCGGCTGCTGGCCAAGCTGGAGGCCCGCGACCGCGCCCAGCTCGTCGTCATCGCGCACCGCGCGGGGCTGGTCAAGGACCGACCGTAGCCGGCGGCCAGAGCGCGCGGCTCCGACGCGTTTCAGAACAGTCGGCCGGCTCGCTTCTCGGCGGGCTCCTCCAGCTCGAGCAGGGCCCGCTTGCGGTCCAGGCCCCCGGCGTAGCCGGTCAGCGAACCGTCCGCGCCGACCACCCGGTGGCACGGCACGACGATGCTCACCGGGTTGTGGCCGACGGCCTGCCCGACCCGCTGGGCGAGGTGGACGTCGCCGAGCCGCTCGGCCAGCGCGCCATAGGTGGTCGTCTCGCCGTAGGGGATCTCGCGCAGCATCGCCCAGACCTGCTCGGAGAAGGTGTCGCCGTGCGTGGCCACCGGCAGGTCGAACTCGCGACGCGAGCCGGCCAGGTAGTCGCGCAGCTGGGTCACGGCGCGGGCGATCACCGGCTGGGCGTCCGGGTCGACGCGCTCGCCGGTCTGCTCCGGGCTCGGCGGGTACCAGTGGCCGGGGAAGTAGAGGCCGGTCAACGCCTCGTCGTCCGCGACGAACAGCAGCTCGCCGAGGCTGGTGTCCGCGTAGGCGTGGTGTCGCGTCACGGTGATCATGATCGCCCCTGTCTGGTCGGCGTGGGTGTGCTGCCCGGAAGACGCGTGCGGGCCCGCCGACGTGAGATCGGTGGACGGTGCCCGGCGGGGTGGGGTGAGGCGCGCGTGAGGTGCGGCTTCGCGCGGGCGGCGCGGAGCCCGCATACGGGCATTTTTGTGCCTGAAGCACAACGATCCGGTCACTGGGGTGTGGGCGGGAACTTTTCCCGCGCGTGGAGCATCTACTCTGGTGACAAGCCTCGCGTCGGTGGGGCACGAGTCTCGGAAGGCAGCGCATGTCGAGCAACCCGGTCTTCAACAAGATCAACAGACAGATGGACAAGGGCGAGTTCGCCGGCTTCGGCGCGGCCCGACGCGGTCCGCAGCAGGGCTACCCGCAGGGCGGCCAGCCCCAGCAGGGCCACCCGCAGCAGGGTTACCCGCAGCAGTCCGGATTCGGCGGTCAGCCGGGCATGGGTGGCGGCTTCCCGCAGCAGGAGATGACGCCCGAGCAGCTCGAGGAGCTCTACCAGCGGCAGTCGCCGGGCGCCGCCCAGATGGGCCGGCTCACCGTCGACGACGTGGTGATGAAGACGCTCGGGCTGTTCTCGATCGTCGTCGTGCTCGCCGCCGCGGGCTGGGTCCTCACCGACCAGATGCCCGAGCTGGGCATGCCGGTCTTCATCGGCGGCATCGCGCTCACCCTGATCCTCGGCCTGGTGATCGCGTTCAAGAAGACGATCAGCGTGCCGCTCATCGTCGGCTACGCGGTGGCCGAGGGCATCTTCGTCGGCGCGATCAGCAACTTCTACAACGACAACTTCAACTCGCCCGGCCAGAGCAACCTGGTCGCGACGGCCGTCATCGCGACGATGTGCGTGTTCGTCGGGATGTTCGCCGGGTGGAAGTTCGGCATCATCAAGGTCACCGACAAGACCCGCCGGATCTTCGGCCTCGCCCTGATGGGCTACCTGCTGTTCGCGATCGCCAACGTCGTGGCCGCGTTCATGGGCGTCGGCGACGGCTGGGGCTTCGGCGGCAGCGGCCTGCTCGGCATCGGCATCTCGGTCTTCGCGGTCGGCCTGGCCTCCTACTCGCTGGCGATCGACTTCGACACCATCGACCGGGCGGTCAACGCGCAGGTGCCGGAGAAGTACTCCTGGCTGCTCGCGCACGGCCTGATCGTGTCGCTGGTCTGGCTGTACCTCGAGATCCTGCGCCTGCTCGCCCGGATGCGCGACTGACCGGGTCAGCGCCGCGGGTGAGCCCGCACACCTCGCCCGTCCCGCGGGACGTCGAGACCGAGCTGCGACGCGTGGTCGAACGGTGGCACCAGCTGCCGCTCGACCGCGCGTCGTCGCA
>CAYRLV010000339.1:0-1465 GCA_964425155.1 uncultured Ornithinicoccus sp.
CGGGCCCACCACGGACGGGCCGACGACGCGGGTCGGCCAGCGTTGCGGGCCGCCGGATGCCCCGGCTCAGCAGGTGACGTGGCGGACCGACGCGGGGGACCGGCTGCACGGCGTCGTCGTCGGGCACGGACCGGTCGTGGCGGTGTTCGCGCACCAGACCGACGGGGACGGACTGTGCGGATTCTGGGCCTATGCGAACTGGCTCGAGCAGCGTGGGATCCGCTCGGTGCTGGTCGACCTGTGCGGGTACGGCAGATCCGACTGCAAGCCGGGCGGTCGTCTCGACCTGCACCCCACGCAGCAGCTCGGTCTCGCGGTGGACTGGGCGCGCGGGCACGGGGCCGCGCGGGTGACGCTGGTCGGCGCGTCCATGGGCGGGTCGATCGTCATCGGCTCGGCCGCCGCGCTCCAGGCCGACGCCATGGTCGATCTGTCCGGCCCGCCGGAGTGGCAAGGCGTGCCGTCGGCGCTCGAGGCCGCGCCGCACCTGAGGATGCCGGTCCTGGTCGCCGCGGCGCCGCACGACCCGTCGACCGACGCCGCGGTGCTGCGCCAGGCGGTCCGCCGGGCGCCGGCTGCGCAGAAGCGGTTCGTGTCGGCGAAGGACGGTCACGGGTGGGAACTGCTGCGGGAGGGTTCGCCCTATGCGCCGGGGCCGGTGACGTGGACGCCGTTCGCCGCCGTGGTGGCCGACTGGATCACGGGCGAGGCCACCGCGGCCCCCTGACCGTGCTCACCCCGGTCGGCTTTGCTCACCCAGGGCCGCTCGGGCGGGGTCGGAAAGCGGTCTGAAATGAGCACGGCCGTGCCGGGTGAGTCCAGGGGGCGGGCGGCCGGGCGCGTGGGAGCCGGCGCGGGGCGGAGCCGTCAGAGCTCGAACGGGGCCATCAACCGGCGCAGCAGGTCGGTGAGGTGTTGCCGGGCGTCGTCCGGCAGGTCCCCGAGCAGCTCGTGCTCGCGGGCGAGCAGGTCGGCCATCGCACTGTCGACGACCCTGCGTCCCTCGGGGCTGAGCGCGACGATGACCCCGCGCCGGTCGCCGGGTCGCGGCTTGCGTCCCACCAGACCGCGCCGTTCCAGCCGGTCCACCCGGTTGGTCATCGTGCCGCTGCTCACCAGCATCTGCTTCACCAGCTCACCGGGGGAGAGCTCGTATGGCGCGCCGGCGCGCCGCAGCGAGGACAGCACGTCGAACTCCCACCCCTCCAGGCCGTGCTGGGCGAAGGCGGCTCCGCGCGCCCGGTCCAGGTGACGCGCCAGCCGGGACACGCGGGACAGGATGTGCAGCGGGGTGGCGTCGAGATCGCCGCGCTCCCGCTGCCACGCCGCGACGATCCGGTCGACCTCGTCCGGGCGCTCCGGCGCGGTCGCGGTCGTCGCGGGGGTCTGGTCCCCGGTCGATCCCGGCTCGCTGTGCACCATGCTGGCCATTCTAGTCCACGTCGAGTATCTTGATGTCGAGATA
>CAYRLV010000339.1:1565-3230 GCA_964425155.1 uncultured Ornithinicoccus sp.
TGGGACCCCCAGCAGTACGCCAAGTTCGCCGGGCACCGGGACCGACCGTTCTTCGACCTGACCTCCCGGATCGGCGCCGAAGCGCCGTCCACCGTGGTGGATCTCGGGTGCGGCAACGGCCCGCTGACCCTCGGCCTGGCCGAGCGCTGGCCGGACGCCCGGGTGATCGGCGTGGACTCGTCCGCCGAGATGATCGCGCGTGCCAACGAGCTCGACACCGACGGACGGGTCGCGTGGATGCAGGCGGATCTTGCCGCCTGGCGGCCCGACTCGGCGGTCGACGTGGTCGTGACCAACGCCGCGCTCCAGTGGGTCCCGGATCACCTCACCCTGCTGCCCCACTTGCTCGAATACCTTTCTCCGGCAGGGTGGTTCGCGATGCAGGTGCCCGGCAACTTCGATGCGCCGTCCCACAGTCTGCTGCGCGAGGTCGCGGCCCGGTCGCCGCGAGCCGCGGAACTGGTCCCCAGGATGAGGGGAGCGTTCACCGTGAGTGAGCCCACGGCATACGCGCAGCTCCTCGCCGACGCGGGACTGGAGCCGGACGTCTGGGAGACCACCTACCTGCAGCTGCTCGACCCGGCGGGCGAGCTGGAGTCGCCGGTGCTCGAGTGGACGCGGGGCACGGCGCTGCGGCCGGTCTTCGAGGTGCTCACCGACGAGGCCGAGCGGGCGCAGTTCGTGGCCGAGTATGCGGCGGAGCTGGCTCGCGCCTATCCGCGCCGGTCGTTCGGGACGCCCTTCCCGTTCCGCCGCATCTTCGCCGTCGGGCACCGGAAGGAGAGCTGAGATGACACCCGTGACCGTGCAGCCCGTCGGCCGCGTCGTCGGCGGCCGGGCCGAGCCGACCGACGACCACTGGGGCGGCGTGCGCGCCGCCATCGAGCTCGACGCCACCGCCTTCGGGCCGGAGGCGCTCGCCGGGATCGAGGACTTCTCGCACCTCGAGGTGGTCTACCACTTCCACCTGGTCGCGGAGGGCGCCGAGGAGCGGGGCGCCCGTCGTCCGCGCGGCCGGGCCGACTGGCCGCTGGTGGGCATCTTCGCCCAGCGCGGCAAGCGACGCCCCGGGCGGATCGGGGTGAGCCGGTGCCGTCTGCTCGGGGTCGACGGCACGCGTCTCGAGGTGGAAGGGCTGGACGCCGTCGACGGCACTCCGGTGCTGGACGTCAAGCCGGTGATGCGTGAGTTCGAGCCGAGAGGTGTGGTGCGCCAACCGGATTGGGCGACGGAGCTGATGGCCGACTACTACACGGTGGAAGCCGCCGCAGGCGACGGCGGCGCCAGCGACGACCTCGGCGGTTTCGGTGTGGCCGGGCTGCACCACGTGCAGGTGTCCTGTCCGGCCGGCTCCGAGGCGCGGTTGCGTGAGTTCTACGTCGGCGTGCTCGGGATGACCGAGGTGCCCAAGCCGCCCGTGCTCGCGGCGCGCGGTGGGGCGTGGTTCCGGTCCGGCACGGCCGAGCTGCACTGCGGCGTCGAGGCCGACTTCCGCCCCGCGCGCAAGGCGCACCCGTGCCTGCTCGTGTCGGACGTGGACGCGGCCGCCGAGGCGGTGCGGCAAGCCGGCGGCGAGGTGCGGTGGGACGACAACATCACCGGGGTCCGGCGGTTCCACACCGACGACGCGGTCGGCAACCGGGTCGAGCTGCAACAGACCTGACT
>CAYRLV010000339.1:3330-4442 GCA_964425155.1 uncultured Ornithinicoccus sp.
CACGGGCCGCGGGTCCGAGGAGCCTTCGGCCCGCGGCTCCCCGTTGGCAGTGGTTGTTGGGGTTGAGTCGGTTTCGTCGCGCAAGTCCAACAACCATTCGCAACGAGTCGGGGGATCCGCGAGGTCAGGCGCTGGGGATCCCGCGGCGCCGGAACGCGGCGAACCCGGCACCCAGCAGGACCACCGCCAGCACGACCAGCACCACGAGCGCCGTCCCGCTCGCGGCGTCCTGCGGCGGGTAACCGACGTGCTCGGTCGGGGCCACCTGGCACAGCCACCCCGGCAGCTGCAGCGGGTCGCCCAGGTAGGCCACCAGCGCGGTGAACGCGAAGGCGAGCCACGCCACCCAGAACCACCGCGGCGCCAGACCGAAGACGAGGACCGCGATCCCCGCCAGCACCAGGACGGCAGGCAGGTATGCGGAGACCGCGCCGGCCAGCGCACCCGCCTGTCCGTCACCGGTCGACCAGGCGACACTCAGGCTCAGCACCACGCCCCCGGCCGCGGCGACGATCAGCAGGCCGAGCAGCACCGTGACCACGTGGACGGCCAGCCAGGCCGCGCGGCTCCTCGCCCCGGCGAGCACTGGCTCGAGCCGCCCGGCCGCCTCCTCGGCGCGGAGGGTGCCGATCGCCTGCACGACGTAGCCACCGCAGATCAGCCCGAGGAGCATCACCGACATGGCCAGGAACCCGTCGACCCCGCCGGCACCACCCATCGCCTCGCGCAGCGCCGGGTTGCCGGCCATCGCGTCGATGACGTTCTGCGCCAGCAGGCCGAACATGCCGCTCACGACGACCGCGCCGAGCGTCCACCCGATCACGGCTCCGCGGTGCAGCGACACCGCGAACCCGAAGGGCGTGCGCAGGAACGCCGAGGCCTGCGGGGCCGACCCCCGCCGCCGCAGCACCGCGCTGCCCACGTCGCGCGCGGAGGCGACGCGCACCGCCATACCGACCAACAATCCGCCGACGACCAGCGGGACGAGCAGGGGCCACCATCGGGTGGCACCGAAGGCGCGCGTCTCCTCCGCCCAGCCGAGCGGGGAGAGCCAGGTCAGCCAGGTGTCGAGGGTGTCGCCGATGCCGCGCAGCAGGTAGGCGACGACGAGG
>CAYRLV010000340.1:0-4434 GCA_964425155.1 uncultured Ornithinicoccus sp.
CGTGCGGCTTGTCGCGCAGGTTGAACGGCTCGATGGTCAGCCGCTCGGTGGTGAACTCGTGCCGCCCTCCGCCGGGATCGGAGATGACACCCAGCTTGCGCACGAGCGCCTCGAACGCGGTGGGCCAGTCCTCCTCGGCACCGAGGAGGAGTCCGATCTGGTGCGTGCTCGCTTCGGCCATGATCCTTCCTAGCAGAATCGGGGAAGGTGGTGGGCCAGTTGCCTGCCCCACCACGCCCAGTCGTGCCCGACGTCCTCACCCCAGACGTCGAGCTGGTGGGTGATCTGCTTGTCCTCCAACAACCGTCCGAACCGCAGCGTCGACGGAAGAGCGCCGCTGGAGTCGGTCTCGGACGCCCCTCGCCCGACGACGAGAAGGACCGAGAGCCGCGAGCGCAGCTGCTCGAGGTGGTCACCGGCCAACCCCGCCACGTATGCCGTGGGGCCGGCGACGTAGGTGCGCTCGCCCTGCTCCCCCCACGCCTCCCAGGACCCCTGGTCGTAGTTGCCCGAGAGCCCGATCGCGAGCGGCGCCACGTCCGGGCGCCGGAACGCGAAGTGCACGGCGTGGTGGGCACCCATGGCTGCTCCCAGCGCGATCATCTCGTGCCGTCCACGGGTCTGCTCCTCGATCCAGGGCAGCACGGCCTCCTCGAGCCACCGGCTGTAGGTGGTCTGTTGGTGGGCGTGCTCCTCGATCGACACGGGCCGTTCGGACCAGGACCAGCCGTCGGGCGCGTCGACGCAGAACAGGCTCAGCCGGCCACGGTCCAGCAGGCCCGCGAGGGCCCCGGTCACCCCGTGGGTGGCGAAGTCCTCCGCCCGCCCGGTCTCCCCGGGGAGCACCAGGACCGGCCGGCCGTAGTGGCCGTACCGGACCACGCCGAGGCGGTGCGCCGTGCCCGGGACCGCCAGCTCCACCCGCTGCCCGTCCATGCCGCCATCCTTGCGCACCGACACCCCCGTGGTCGACCGGTGCGTCCGCAGGTCAGAACAAGGCGCTGGTGAGCGCGTTGCGGGCCTTGCGGACCCGCTCGTCGCTGGCGCCGACGACCTCGAACAGCCCCAGCAGGTGCTCGCGTGCGGCGTTGCGGTCCTCGCCGGAGGTCTGCCGGATCAGGTCGAGCAGTCGGTTGAAGGCATCCTCGACGTGGCCGCCGAGGACGTCCAGATCGGCGACGACGGTCTGGGCGGCCACGTCGTTCGGGGCGTCCGCCGCGGCGGAGCGCGCCGCGGCCGCGTCGACGTCGGCGGTGCGCTGCAGCAGCGTCACCTGGCCCAGGCCGAGCTTCGCATCCGTGTCGGAGGGGTCCGCCTCGATCGCCCGCTGGTAGGCGTCGGCGGCGGCCGCGAGGTCACCTCGTTCGATCGCGTCATACGCCTCCTGGTGCAGCGGGGGCAGCTCCGGCTCGGCGGCCTCGGCGGCGTCGCCCTGTTGCTCCTCCTGGCCCTGTTGGTCGGCACCGGGGACCCGCCCGGTGATCCCGTTGCTGACCGCGATCTTGACGATCTCGTCGAGCAGCTGCGCGGCCGCCTGGTCGGACGGGATGGGCGGCAGCGGCATCGGCTGGCCCTGGATGAAGGCCACAGTGGTCAACGGGGTGCCCGCGGGCAGCTGCGCACTCTGACCGAGCTGCTGGAAGGCCTGGGCGATCTCGGGTTCCTTGTCGATGTCGACGACTCCGAGCTGCACCCGTCCGGCCTGCGCGCGGACCGCCTGGGCCAGCTGGTCCACGGGGCCGCGGGACGCCGGCTGCGAGGAGGCCCAGAGCGCGATGACCACCGGGTAGCGCGTGGAGGCGTTGACGAGGGTGCCGAAACTCTGCGCGTCGACGTCGACGACGACCCCCTCGGTCTGCCCAGGGGCACTCGCCGCTCCCCCCGGGGCTGAGCTGTTGGCGCTCGCCGCAGGCTGGGCGAGGGAGGACAGGTCGACGGCCCCGTGCAGACCGGGCGCGTGGAACGGCTGGGAAGTCATGGTGCTCATTGTCCCTGATCCGCGCGATCAGGCGTCACGGCCCCTCGCGGTGGCGGCTCAGTGGCCGTCGGCGCCGACGAGGTGCTCGGAGGCGGCCACCAGCTTCGCGTCACCGGACTCGGGCGGGACCTGGAAGACCAGGAACTCGACGGTGGTCAGGTGCGCCCAGAGTTCGATCTTCTGCTGCTCCGGGGCATAGACCTGGAAGGCCTCGGTCGGCTTGATCGTCTGCCCCGGCTTGATGGAGAACTTGTCCTTGCGCTCGAGCGCGGCGAACACCAGCGCGCCGCCGTCCGGTTGCCGCACGGTGACCACCGAGTCGCCGAGGACTTTGTGCGTCTGGCTGAAGTCGGCCTGGACGGTCACCTCCTCCGCCTGGTCGGACGCGGCCTTGCGGACCGAGGTCGCGAAGGGATCCGAGGCGAACGGGCGGTCGTCGACGTCCTGGCGCGGGTAGCGCAGGTAGCGGGTGTAGTCGGCGAGCAGGGTCTGGGGCTTCACCGCCAGGTCGTCGAGCGAGGCGCGACCGGGACCTCCGGTTCCGACGTTGGACACGATGGGTGACCCGTCCTCGAGCGGCGCGAAGGAGTCGATGGACGTCCCCGGCAGCATCGGTGCCGAGGCCTGGATCCGGAACCGCTTGCCCGGTGCCGAGGCGCGCATCAGGTGCAGCACCGGGTTGCCACCGCTGCTCGGCTGGGTCTGCACGACCAGGTAGACCGGTCGGCCCGGGGCCCGGGTGATCGCGAGCACGTTGGCGCGCACCGGGTTCAGGGCGGGGTCGGGGGGTGACTGGCCCCGGTGCTTCGCCACGCGCGCGTCGCCCTTCGCGGCCTCCAGCGCCGGCCCGACCAGTGCCGAGCTGCGCGACCGCTCGGCCGCCTTGCCCTTCTGTCGCACGGCCTGGTGCGCGGCGGTGAGGGCGCGGGTGGCCCCTCGAGCGGCCCGTTCCGGTGTCACCGCCCCGTGCGGACCGCTCGCCGTCGCCGTGGCGGTGGGGGCCGCACTGCCGGACGGCGAGGTGGACCCGCTGGTCGGGCTCGCACTCCCCGTCGGGGTCGAGCCGGTCGCACGCGGCGAGCTGGAGGTGGCGGGAGACCCGGTGGCGCCGGCATCGGTGGAACCGCCGCTGCTGCACCCGGCGACGGCCAGCAGGGCGGAGGTCGTCAACGCGACGGCGACTCGGGCTCTCATGGACAGCACGATAAGCAGTCGCGCACGAGATCCTGCAATCGGCGAGGTGGCGGCCCTCCCTCGCTCCCGGGGGCCGGATCCTCGCGGTTCGCCTGCCCGTTCAGAACCGGGCCGGCTCGCGGTAGGTGCCCCAGACCTCGCGAAGTGTGTCGCAGATCTCACCCATGGTGGCCTCGGCGCGCACCGCGTCGAGCATGGCCGGGATCATGTTGTCGTCGGTGCCGGCCACCTCCACCATGCGGTCGAGGGCGGACCGGACCGCGGCACCGTCGCGAGCCGCCTTGCGCTCGCCCAGCACGCGCACCTGCTCGCGCTCGACCTCGTGGCTGACGCGCAGGATCTCGAGCTCCCGGCTGATCGACTCCGTGTGGCAGTTGACCCCGACGACCTTCTTGTCGCCCTTCTCGAGCGCCACCTGGTACTGGAAGGCCGCCTCCGCGATCTCGGACATGAACCAGCCGTCCTCGATGCCGCGCAGGATGCCCGAGGTCATCGGCCCGATCGGGTGCTCCACCTGCCCGTCCGAGCCGGCCCCGCGGCCCTTCTCACCCATCAGCCGGATCTTGTCGAAGATCGCCTCGGCCTCCGCCTCGATCTTGTCGGTGAGCGCCTCGACGTACCACGAGCCGCCGAGCGGATCGGCGACGTTGACGACCCCCGTCTCCTCCATGATCACCTGCTGCGTGCGCAGGGCGACCTCGGCGGACTCCTCGGTCGGCAGGGCCAGCGTCTCGTCCAGGGCGTTGGTGTGCAGCGAGTTGGTGCCACCGAGCACGGCGGCCAGCGCCTCGGTGGCCGTGCGCACGACGTTGTTCAACGGCTGCTGGGCGGTCAGCGACACCCCGGCGGTCTGGGTGTGGAACCGCAACCACTGCGCCTTCTCGGTCTTGGCGCCGTAGACGTCGCGCATCCACCGCGCCCAGATGCGCCGCGCCGCACGGAACTTCGCGATCTCCTCGAAGAAGTCGAGGTGGCTGTCGAAGAAGAAGGACAGACCGGGCGCGAAGACGTCCACGTCGAGGCCGCGCGACAGGCCGAGCTCGACGTAGCCGAACCCGTCGGCAAGGGTGAACGCGAGCTCCTGCGCGGCCGTCGAGCCGGCCTCGCGGATGTGGTAGCCGGAGACCGAGAGCGGCTTGTAGGCCGGGATGTGCTCGGCGCAGTACTCCATCAGGTCGCCGATCAGCCGCAGGTGCGGCTCGGGCGCGAACAGCCACTCCTTCTGGGCGATGTACTCCTTGAAGATGTCGGTCTGCAGCGTG
>CAYRLV010000341.1:0-4425 GCA_964425155.1 uncultured Ornithinicoccus sp.
CTGGAAGGCCTGGTCGCTGGAGTCCACCGAGTGCGCCTTGCCGCCGGTCAGCACCACCTTGACGTCGACGACCGGGTAGCCGCCGAGGCACCCCTTGGCCAGCTGCGCGCGCACGCCCTTCTCGACCCCGGGGATGAACTGGCGCGGAACGGCGCCGCCGACGACCTCCTCGTCGAACTGGACGCCCGCGCCGCGCTCGAGCGGCTCCACCCGGATGTCGCAGATCGCGTACTGCCCGTGGCCGCCGCTCTGCTTGACGTTGCGCCCGTGGCCCTCCGCGACGCGGGTGAACGTTTCTCGCAGGGCCGGCCGCACCGGCTCGGTCTGCACCTCGACCCCGAAGCGCTCGCGCAGGTTGTTGATCACCAGGTCCACGTGTGCCTCACCCATCGCCCAGAGCACCAGCTGATGGGTGTCGGGGTTGTGTTCCAGCCGCAGCGTGGCGTCCTCGGCGACCACGCGCTGCAGCGCCGTGGGCAGCTTGTCGTCGTCCGACGGTCGGACCACGGTCAGGGCGACCGGGAGGAGCGCGTCGGGCAGCACCCAGGGCTGGATCAGCGCGGGGTGGGCCGGGTCGCTGAGCGTGTCGGTGGTCTCGGCGCGGGAGAGCTTCGCCACCAGGCACAGGTCGCCGGCGATGGCGTGCGCCTTGGGCCGCTGACCGTCCATCAGCGGTGACGCGAGCAGTCCGGAACGCTCCTCCTCGTCGTGCTCGGTGTGCCCCTCCACCTCGTGGCCGGCGAACCGGTCGAGGTGACCCGAGACGTGCACGGCGGTGTCCGGCTCCAGCGTGCCGCTGAACACGCGCACGAGACTGGTGCGGCCGACATACGGGTCGCTGGTGGTGCGGACCACCTCGGCGACGAGCGGCGCGGAGGGGTCGCAGGTGAGCGGCGGCAGGTCCTTGCCCTCCGGGGTCGTGACGCGGGGTAGCTCGTGCCGGGTGGGCGGGGGAAAGCCGGACACGAGCAGGTGCAGCAGCTCGCCGGTGCCGACGCCGGTCTCGGTCGAGAGCGGCAGCACCGGGTGGAACGTGCCGCGGGCGACGGCGGTGAGCAGGTCGGCCGTGACGACGTCCAGCGAGACCTCCTCGCCGCCGAGGTAGCGCTCGAGCAGGGTGTCGTCCTCCGACTCCTGGATGATCGCTTCCATCAGCGCCGCCCTCGACCCCTCGACCCGGCCCCGCTCCTCGTCGTCGGCGTCCCGCACCACGCGGGAGCCCCCCGTGTAGTCGTAGACCTGCTGGGAGAGCAGGCCCAGGTTGCCGGTGATCGCGCCGTCGCCGGATTTCACCGGGAGGTAGAGGTCCTGCACGCCCTCCCCGAACGTCTGCTGGCACAGATCCACGGTCTGGTCGAAGTCGGCCCGGGGCGTGTCCAGCTTGGTGACGACGACCGCCCGGGGCATCTCGACCGCGGCGCACTCGCGCCAGAGCATGGTCGTGGCCGCGTCGACGCCGTCGGCCGCGGAGATGACGAACAGCGCCGCGTCGGCCGCGCGCAGGCCGGCCCGCAACTCACCGACGAAGTCCGCGTAACCCGGCGTGTCGATGAGGTTGATCACCACGCCCTCGTGCTCGAGCGCGGCCACGGCGAGCTCGGTGGACCGCTGCGGCTCGGCCTCGCGCAGGTGGTGCTCGGGCAGCAGGGCACCGATGAGGTGTGCGAAGACGGTGGACTTGCCCGACCCCGAGGGGCCGACCAGCGCGACGTTGCGCAGCTGTTCGGGCGACTCGGGGACCGGCGCTTCGGGGAGGGGCGCGTGGCTCCCGGACTTGGGGCTCATGGTCGAAACGATGGTGCCTCCCGCGCGTCGGCACAAGGGCACGGGCCGGATCAGTACCCTGAGGCCACCATGCTGAACCGATTCGCGCGCGCCTTCTTCACCAAGCTGTTCACCCCGGTGGCCAAGCTGTTCCTGTCGCTGGGGATCAGCCCGGACATCGTGACGATCGTCGGGACGCTGGGGGTCTGCGCGGGAGCGCTGGTGTTCTACCCACGGGGCGAGTTCCTCATCGGCACCCTGGTGATCACCGCGTTCGTCTTCTCCGACACGGTCGACGGGGTGATGGCGCGGATGGCCGGGCGCTCCGGCACCTGGGGGGCCTACCTCGACTCGACGCTGGACCGGTTCGGCGACGGGGCCATCTTCGGCGGGCTCGTGCTCTGCTACGCCGGCCAGCCCGACAAGGAGTACATGGCCGGTCTGGCGCTCGCCTGCCTCATCCTCGGCAGCGTGGTCAGCTACGCCAAGGCCCGGGCCGAGGGACTCGGCATGACGGCGAACGTCGGTATCGCCGAGCGCGCCGACCGGCTCGTGACGGTGCTGGTGACGACCGGTTTCGTGGGCCTGGGCCTGCCCGAGATCGTGCTGACCGTGGTGCTCGCCCTGCTGGCGCTGGCCAGCCTGATCACCGTGGTCCAGCGGATGCTCGCGGTCCGCCGGCAGGCGCTGGACGCGGCTTGAGCGGCGACGAGCGACGGCGACCTGGTCGCAGCGCCGCCTCGGGCCTGGCCGACCGGGCCGTCGTGCTCGGCTTCCGAGCCGGCTGGAGCCTGGTCCGGTGGCTGCCGGCCCGGCTCGCCTACGGACTGTTCCACGTCGCCGCCGATCTCGCCTGGCGTCGCGGCGGCCCGGGTGTCGAGCGGATGCGCAGCAACTACGCCAAGATCCGGCCGGAGCTCACCGAGGATGCCCTGGACGGCCTCGTCCGGGCCGGAATGCGCTCCTACCTGCGGTACTGGTGCCAGGCGTTCCGGCTGCCCGAGCTGAGCGCCGACGACATCACCGCCGCGGTCCGCGTCGAGGGTCCCGGCCTGCTGCGCGAGGAGGTGGCCGCCGGGCGGCCCGTGGTGATGTTCCTCGGCCACCTGGGCAACTGGGATCTGGCCGGCGCCTGGAGCACCACGCACCTCACCCCGGTGACCACCGTGGCCGAACGGCTCGAGCCGGAGGAGGTCTTCACCCAGTTCGTCGCCTTCCGCGAGTCGCTCGGGATGCGGATCATCCCGCTGTCCGGCGGCGCCGACGTGTTCCGCGAGCTGCGGGGCGTGCTGGCCCGGCCGCACGGCTTCGTGCCCCTGCTCGCCGATCGTGACCTGACCCGCGGCGGCGTCGAGGTCGACTTCTGCGGCCACCGAGCCCGTATGGCGGTGGGTCCCGCTGCCCTGGCCGTCACCACCGGCGCAGCCCTGTTCCCGGTCTCCGTCCACTACGAGCGGGGCCGGCGCTCGGAGGCGCCCGCCACCGCGGGGTGGCGGATCGTGCTCACCTTCCACGAGCAGGTGCCCGTGCCGGGAGAGGGCGCGACGCGTGACAAGGTGGCCGTGATGACCCAGCAGTGCGCCGACGCGCTCGCCACCACCGTGCGCGCGCACCCGCAGGACTGGCACATGATGCAGCGGGTCTTCACCGACGACCTCGACCCGGTCCGCCTCGACGCCGCCGTCAGGGACGGGCGGCCATGAGGGTCGGCATCGTCAGCCCCTACTCCTTCGCCGTGCCCGGTGGGGTGCAGTTGCACGTGCGCGACCTGGCCGAGCAACTGCACAGCCTCGGCCACGACGTCAGCGTGCTCGCGCCGGCCGACGACGACACGCCGCTGCCTCCGTACGTCGTGAGCGCCGGTCGGGCGGTCCCCGTGCGGTTCAACGGATCGGTGGCCCGACTGGCGTTCGGTCCCGTGACGGCCGGGCGGGTCGGACGCTGGATCGAGCACGGCGCGTTCGAGGTCGTGCACATCCACGAACCGGCCAGCCCGAGCGTCTCGCTGCTGGCCCTCTGGGCGGTCGACGGGCCGCTCGTCGCGACGTTCCACAGCTCGATGCTGCGGTCGCGTGCCATGCAGGCGGCGCACCCGTTGCTGCGACCGAGCATGGAGAAGATCGCCGGGCGGATCGCCGTGTCGGAAGAGGCGCGCCGCACCGTCACCACGCACCTCGGGGGCGACGCCGTGGTGATCCCCAACGGCGTCTACGTGGACACGTTCGCGCAGGCGGCGCCCCGACCGGAGTGGCAGGGCACGGCGGAGCGGCCCACCCTGGCGTTCCTCGGTCGGATGGCCGAGCCGCGCAAGGGACTGCCGGTGCTGGCCCGGGCCCTGCCGCGGGTGCTGGCGGAGATCCCCGGGACCAGGCTGCTGGTGGCCGGGCCGGGCGACCCCGACGAGGTGCGGGAGCAGATGGCCCCCGAGGTCGCCGCGGCGTGCGAGTTCCTCGGGCCGGTCAGCGACGAGGACAAGGCACGGCTGCTGTCCTCTGCCGACATCTACGTGGCGCCGAACACGGGGGGCGAGAGCTTCGGCATCATCCTGATCGAGGCGATGAGCGCCGGGGCCGCGGTGCTCGCCAGCGACCTCCCGGCCTTCCTGCGGGTGCTCGACGAGGGCCGCTGCGGGGTCACGTTCGTCAATGAGGACACCGACGA
>CAYRLV010000342.1:0-4422 GCA_964425155.1 uncultured Ornithinicoccus sp.
CCTGCGACCTAGAGATTAGAAGGCTCTTGCTCTATCCAGCTGAGCTACGAGGGCATGCCGGCGCGGGGCGCCGAGCCGGGTCGCAGTCTACGGGAACGCAGTCCGGTCAGCAGGGGGCGGCAGTGCGCTGACCCGCCGCCGAGGACGCGACGCCAGCCGGTTGCGGCACCGGGCGCCTCGGCCGACCGGCGACCATCCCGGCCCCGGCCTGGAGCACCAGCACCACCAGCAGCCCGATCACCGGAGCCGACCAGCTCCCGGTCGAGGCGCCGACCACGCCGAACACGAACGGCCCGGGAGCCGCCAACAGGTAACCGACCCCCTGCCCCATCGCCGACAGGTCCTGGGTCTCCCGAGCCGAACGTGCCCGGATGCTGAACAGCGTCAGGGTGAGCGGGAAGACGCCGTTGCCGACGCCGAGCGCGGCGGCGCAGACCCAGGCCAGTCCCACGGGCGCGAAGGTGAGGCCCGCAAGCCCGGCTGCGGCGAGCGCGGTGAGCCCGACGACGAGCCCCACCTGCGAGTAGCGGCGCGCAGCGAGACTCGGCACCAGCGCCGACACGGGCACGCTGACGAGGATCGAGACCGCCAGGACGACGCCGGCGGTGCTCGCCGACATACCCCGCCACTGCAGGACGGTGGGCAACCAGCCCATGGTGACGTAGGCCAACGTCGCCTGGGTGCCGAAGAGCACCGCCAGCGCCCAGCCCACCGGGCTGCGCCACACCGAGCCGGACGCGTCGGATTCGTCTGTATGCGGTGCCGCTTCCCCAGCCGCTTCGGTCGGCGCCACCGCGCGACCGATCCGGGCCTCCGGGAGCCACACCAGGAGGGCGAGGACGACGGGAGCGGCCCACACCCACAACGAGATCCGCAGTCCGAAGTGCTCGGCCAACGGCGCGGTGATGCCCGCCGCGAGCGCCGACCCTCCGGCAAGTGCGGCGGTGTAGGCCCCGGTCACCAGACCGACCTTCGTGGGCGCACGGTCCTTGACCACCGCGGGGAGCAGCACGTTGGCCACGGCGATGCCGGAGCAGCACAGCATCGTGCCGAGCAGGAGGGTTGCCTCGCCGCCGGCCGGGCGCACCACCAGGCCGGCGAAGAGCACGACCACCGCCACGGCCATGGCGCGGTCCAGCCCGATCCGCCGGGCCAGCCACGGGCTGACCAGGGCGAGCAGACCGAAGCACAGCACGGGCGCGGCGGTGGCCACGCTGGCCACGCCCGCCGACAGGCCCAGCTCCCGGCGGGCACCGGGCAGGACCGGCCCGAGGCTGGTCACTGCGGCGCGGAGGTTGAGTGCCACGAGGACCGTGGTGAGCAGGGCCCAGAACACACCACGCCCACGGGTCGACACACGACCGGCGAGGGATGGCGGACGGAAGCTCACGGACGTATCCTAGCAAGACATGGGATGACCCGATGACTGGAGGAATCGTGCCCCTCACCGCCACCGAACGACGCGGCCTGGTCGGCCAGGCGATCGAGCAGCTCACCGCGCTGATCGAGTCCGGCGAGTGGCAGGTCGGCGACCGGCTCCCCGCCGAGGCGGATCTCGCCCGGTCGCTCGGTGTGGGACGCAACACCGTCCGGGAGGCGGTGCGCGCCCTCGCGCACCTCGGCGTCCTCGACGTCCGGCACGGGGCCGGCACGTTCGTGCGCTCCGACAGCAGCATCTCCGGCCCGGTGCGGCGGCTGCTTGCCGAGGCCGACCAGCGCCACGTCACCGAGGTGCGACGCGCCTTCGAGGTCGAAGCCGCCCGACTGGCCGCCCGGCGGCGGACCCGCGCCGACCTCGACCGGCTGCGGCGGGCGCTGCGACGGCGGGACGAGGCCTGGGACCGCAACGACGCGTCGGCGTGGGCCGCCGAGGACACCGACTTCCACCGCCTGCTGGTCGCGGCCAGCCACAACCCCCTGCTCGAGGAGCTCTACGCCGACGTCGCCGGGGCCGTGCAGGACTCGCTGGCCAGCTGGAGCGGCTCCGACCTGACGCGAGCCACCTGGGTCGACCACGAGCCGATCATCGCCGCGCTCGAGAAGCGGGACGTCGAGGCCGCGGTCCGCGCCGCCGGGCAACACCTCGACGACCGGCTCGACTGAGTCCCTCGGCCGAGGCGCTCAGCGGACCGCCAGGGCGAGGAAATCGCCGCGCCGAGCGGAGACGCGGTCGAGCAGCTGCCGCTCCTCGGCGAGCATGACGGGGTCGGCACCGGACCGGTTGATCCGGCGCCGCAACAGCGCCAGCTCGCTGGCCGAGTCCTGGAACGACTCCATCGCCTTCAGGGCTCGCCGGCCGCCGGCGAGCCGGGCCCACGCCCGCGCGCGGCGCCGCTCTCGCATCGACGCCAGCATGGCCACCTCGCCGTGGTTGAACCACCCACGCTGCGCGTAGGGCACCAGGTGCCGGCCGATGACTCGTCCCTCGTAGCGGCGGATCCACACGACCCCACCGACGAAGGCGAGGAAGATCGGCACTTGCAGCACGCCATACACGAGCAGGTAGCCACTCGCGCCGGCCGCGGCGGACAGGTTCCACACGCTGTGCAACACCATGGCCAGGAACAAGCCCACCGGTGGCAGCAGGACACGGACGATGGCGTGCCGGCTGATCACCGCGATGCCCACGGCCAGCCCGGTGCAGCAGGTGAACAGCGGGTGGGCGAACGGCCCCATCACGCCTCGGAGCAGGAAGGTGATGACCAGGCCCTGGCCGCCGAGCTCGTGGTAGGCGCGGGCGAGGTAGAGGATGTTCTCCGCGAACGCGAAGCCGGCGGCGGACAGACCGGCGTAGACGATCCCGTCGACGATGCTGTCCATCTCGCGCCGGCGAAGGAGCAGGATCACCACGAGGGCGGCGGCCTTGAGCGTCTCCTCGACGATCGGCGCCACGACGACGCTGCCCAGCGTCGTGGCGTCGGCACCGACGTGCGCCAGGACGCGCATCGTCGAGGTGTTGACGATCAGCGCGACGGCGCTGGCCACGAGGGCGCCCCACAGGAACGCCACGACGAGCAGGCTCCGGGGTTCCGGCTCGAACCGGTCGAGCCAGAGGAACGCCGGCACCACGATCCCCAGCGGAAGCACCGCGAACACCAGGCCGACCAGCTCGGCGGTCACGCCGACGGATCGCCCGATGGCCGCCAGCAGCACCGCTCCGCAGATGCCGAATCCGACGACCGCCAGGGACACCTGCCACCAGGTGCGCAGCATCCCGCTCCGCGGAGGACGTGGGCGGGCACCGCCCCAGGCAGGGGTCGCCCCCGGCGGTGTCACCGTCATGGGGCCGCAGGCTAGCCGACCGAGGGTCCGAGGGGTTCTATGGTGGCTCTCGTGGCTGAGACAGGGAATGACCGAGCGCAGACCGACCGGATCGTCTGGATCGACTGCGAGATGACCGGCTTGGACCTGACCGCGGACGCCCTCATCGAGGTGGCGGCGCTGGTGACCGACTACGAGCTGCAGCAGCTCGGGGACGGCGTCGACCTGGTGATCAAGCCGCCGGCGGAGGCCCTGGCGCAGATGGGTGACTTCGTCCGCGAGATGCACACGACGAGTGGGCTGTTGGAGGAGCTGGAGCACGGCATCCCGCTCGCCGACGCGCAGGACCAGGTGCTCGCCTACGTCCGCGAGTGGGTCCCCGAGGCCGGCAAGGCACCGCTCGGCGGCAACACGGTGGGCACCGACCGGGCGTTCCTGGCCCGGGACATGCCCGAGCTCGAGTCGCACCTGCACTACCGGATCATCGACGTCTCCTCGATCAAGGAGCTGTCCCGGCGCTGGTACCCCCGGGCCTACTTCGCCGCGCCCCGCAAGGCCGGCGGGCACCGCGCGCTCGCCGACATCCGGGAGAGCATCGCCGAGCTGCGGTACTACCGGGAGGCCGTCTTCGTCCCGCAGCCCGGGCCCGACTCCGACACCGCGAAGGCGATCCGCGACAAGTACGAGATCGGCCCCGCCGAGGACTGATCCCGCAGCCGGGCCCCGTGCGGTGAGACCGGCCCCACCCGGGCGCTCGTTGCGCATGGTTGTGGGATCCGAGGCGGATTTCTCGCGCAAGTCCAGCAACCATGGCCAACGAGGTATGCGGGGCCGGGCGCCTCGCGCGGTCCGGTTCGGCGAACGCGCCGGGAACCGGTACGATGGTCGCCGTTGACCGCGTCCCGGGCAGGAACACGCCTTCGTGGGGCGCGTCATTCATGGTGGGTGTAGCTCAGCTGGTAGAGCGCCGCGTTGTGGTCGCGGAAGTCGCGGGTTCGAGCCCCGTCACTCACCCCAGGCGGACAGCGCTCCGGGCGATCGGGGCGCTCCCGGAGGCAGGGTGCCTCGATTTCTGCAGCGAGCCCCCACCCTGCTAATGTTTCGCCTCGCGCGCCATTAGCTCAATTGGCAGAGCAGCTGACTCTTAATCAGCGGGTTCGG
>CAYRLV010000343.1:0-4412 GCA_964425155.1 uncultured Ornithinicoccus sp.
CCGCCGTCCGCGGCGTCACTGCCCCAGCCCTGCCCGAGCGACTGGTCGATGATCGACGACGGACCGCAGCCGTATGGCGTGTAGTCGGGTCCGGAGAAGTCGGTCACCGACGCACCACCACCGGAGGCTGCCCAGTCGCGCACGAGGGACCAGTCCTTCGTGGTCGTGCCCCGGCTGACCGACAGGTTGGTCACCTGCGAGTCGTATCCGCCGCCACCGACGAAGACGTCGGGGTAGGTGCCGGGCAGGATGCCGGTGATCGTGTAGGTGCCGTCGGCAGCGGTCGTCGCCGCGTAGTCACCGGGGAAACCGGAGTTGTGCCCGCCGAAGGCGACCGTGGCCCCGCTCACCGGCTCGCCGGTGGCCTGGTCGGTCACCGTGCCGGTGAGGCTGCCGCGCGGCGTGTTCTTCGGCGGCGGCATGCTGAAGTCCTCGACCGGGTGCAGGTCGTCGCCGTCGATCGTGCCGGCGAAGAAGCCCATGCCGCGGTGCGCGAAGACCCGCCAGATCTTCTTCACGTGCTTGCCCTGGTAGATGGCCTCGTCGGCCTGCAGGATCGCGTTGCGCATGTCGAGGTACGACGGGTAGGTGGGGGACAACTCCATACCTCGCGTCACGAGCGACTCGGCGAGGGTGGGACCGACCTTCTTGCGCAGGTCCCACAGCGTCTGGGTCCAGATCTCGCCGGCGGCGTGCACGTCGCCGGTCGCGTCGTAGATCCGGCCGAAGTCGCCGTAGGTGTAGCCACCGGGAGCCGTGCCCTCGGTGCCCGGGCAGGCCGGGGACGTCGAGCCGACGCGGCAGTCGGTGGCCTCGCTGCGGATGCCCTCACCGGCACCGACGTAGAGACCCTCGTAGATGTCCCCGTCCTTCTTGGTGTCGGTGATGTGGCCCTCGTTGACGAGGTAGTCCAGCGCGTACCAGTCGCTCCACGCCTCACCCATCGAGCCGCCCTGGATCGAGTCCAGCGCCGGGTTGTTGTTGGCGTCGGTGACCAGCCGGTGGGACAGGCCGTGGGTGTACTCGTGGTAGACGATGTCCGCCTCGTCCGAGCCCATCGTCGGGATGAACCGGTCGATGTAGCCGGGCGCGCTCCACAGGTACATCTGCATGGTCGGCGAGATACCGTCCGGCGGGGTCGCGAAGTTGGCGTTGTCGATGTGTCCCAGGTCGGGCAGCCCGTCCGCCACGGAGGCACCGTCCAGCGACTCGTTGTGCACCGGGTCGCCGCCTTGGCCCTGGCCGCTGGTGTTGACCTGCTGGAAGTTGCCGGCGGCCTCGGTGAAGCCGATCGGCGCCTTCTCCAGGTAGTCGTGCCAGTTGTTGATGAAGTAGAAGTTCTGCACCCCGGTGCGGGACTCGTTGGCCTGCCACGAGTACGGCGTCTCCGGCAGCCAGGTGCAGGCCCACGTCGCACACCGCTCGGTGTCCTTGGGCGGGTCGGTGCGCACCAGCGGGAAGATGTAGCCGTGCTTGCCGGTCGGTGAGATCTCCTCACCGGAGTCCGGAGCGTTGTTGTCGTTGACGTCGCTGTAGGAGTGCACGTTGTTGCCGAACAGCACGACCGAGCCCCGAGGCAGCCACCCCTTCCGGTTCAGGTTGACCCGGTGCAGCTTGCCACCAGAACCGGGTGCGCCCGGGTACCAGTCGAAGACCCGAGCCAGCTGCTTCTTGGCCCGCTTCTGCTTCTTCGCCGGCTTGCGCTTGTTGGGCGCGTTCTTGGCGGGCGCCGCCGTGCTGGCGGAGTCGACGAGGTGCGAGCTGAGGTAGTCGCGGTAGAGCACCCGGCCGCTCTCGGCGTCGATCACGTCGAGGGTCGGCTTGGCGGCGGACATGGTGACCGTCTGGATCGCCCGGCGGGTCCCACCCGGCGTCTGGAACAGCACCTGCTTGCCGCTGTCCCCCTGGGCCGGAGCCACGTGGCTCTCCCCGACGTCCTTCTTCGCCACCCGGATCGCCTCGTTCACGCTGAGGCCACCGCCACGCAGCGAGGCCGGGGCGTGCAGGTCACGCACCGGGGAACCGGTGACGTTGATCAACCGGCCGTCCTTGGTGACGTTGGCCTTGAGGCCGTTGCCGAAGAGCGGCAGCCCGTCGACCTTCTGCACGAACGACAGGTGGTGGATGCCGGCGATGTCGACGTAGTCGCGGACCAGCTCCAGCCCGGCCAGGTCGCCGGCGTCCAGCTTGAAGACGGCGGCGTGGTCACGCACGTAGTCCAAGGCGATGCTGCTCGGCGAGGCCGACGAGGGGCCGGTGAGCAGGCCGTCCAGGCGGCTGACCTGGCGCGGCGTTCCGGTGAGCGGGTCCATGTCGATCACGGACTGGGAGCCCAGCTGCTTGGCGAGCGAGCGCACCGCGGGCTTGCTCTGCAGCCGCGCGGCCTTGCGGGTGCTCGCCTCCTTGGCCGCCCGGCTGGTGCCCTGGCGGACGTCGAGGGTGGCCGAGTCGTCACGGGACGAGCTCGAATTCGAGCCCGAGCTCGAACCCGAGGCCGAGGCCGCAGGCGAGGACGTGTGGGTACTGCGGGGGCTGGGTGTATCACCGGAGGCGAATGCCGGCTGGAGGGCCAGCATGCCGGTGGTGCACGCAGTCGCTAGCGCCAGGGTCGTTCCGACCCGGGTCCGTCGGGACATGCGTCTTCCCTTCAGGGATGGAACAGGGACGGATCGCATCCTGCTCCCGATGCCCGGTCCCGACAACCAAAAGGGAGAAGCCGACCCGCCCCCGGGCCCCGTCCCGCCGGATCTTGAACTGCTCTTGACCAAACCCCGCCCGGCCCTTGACCTTCACGCCGGCGGAGCCGCCGAGATCGCCGCGCGCGCGGTCAGCGCTGGTGGTTGAGGAAACGCTGCAGCGCGGACACGGTGCGGGCGTTCAACGAGCCGGACCCGTCGTGGGCGATGCCGAGGAAGGACTGCAGTGCCGCCTGCGACTTCGGGCCCCACTTGCCGTCCACGCCCGTGCCGATGACCTGTTGCAGGCGCCGCCGGGTGTTGGCGTCCCAGCGCCCGGTGGGCGTGGTCCGCAGGTAGACCTGCAGGGCGCTGGCGGTCGCGGCGTTCATCCGGCCGTTGACGCTGAGCTTCGTGTACCACCGCAGCAGGCCCATGGACTGCTTGGCCTTGAGCACGCGCAACGCTGCCGCGTTGACCTTCGCGCGGAACGACGGGTACTTCCGCGCCTGGCTGACGACCGCGTTGACCATCGCGGGCAGCGTGCGGGTGTTGCCGGTGAGCACCACGTCGCCGCCGGCCTCGATGAAGTTGAGGGCGCGCCGCGCGGGGCTCCACGCCTGCACCTGCTTGGCGTTGCCGAGGTCGTCGCTCACGACGACGCCCGTGAAGCCGAGCTTGTGGCGCAGCAGGTCGGTGACGATCTTGTGTGAGAACGCCGCGGGCCGCTTCGCGTCGATGTGCTGGTAGTAGGCGGTCGACATCATCATGAACTTCGTGTGGTCGGCGATCGCCGTCTTGAACGGGTTGAGCCAGGTCGAACTCGCGTAGGTCGTGCGGTCGGTCACGCCCGAGGCGGTGTCGGTGTTGTGCCGCACTCGCCCGAGGGTCGGGAAGTGCTTGGCTGCGGTGCCGATCCCGCGGGACTTCATGCCGAGGAGGAACCAGCCGCCCTTGTGCGCCACGACACTCGGCGTGTGGCCGAACTCGCGCTGATACTTCCCGATGGGCTCGTTGTGGGGGGCGAACGCCTTGGACACGACGTCCATGTCGGGGGCGAGGTTGAGGTTGACGCCGGCGCTGCGCAGCTGCATGCCCCACCGGCGGGCAGAGCGGTAGACCGCCGTGTTGGACCAGGTGCCCTGGGTCAGGGCCGTCGGCATCCGCGAGAAGCCCGGCCCCTGCAGCACCTGCACGTAGCCGCCCTCCTGGTCGGCGGAGATCAGCAACGTGGTGGCCTGGTCGGTCTTGTGGGTGGACAGGCGCTGCAGACCGTCGCTGATCTTGCGGGTGGCTGTCACGCCACGGGTGCTGCGGCCGGTGAGGATGACGTTGCCGACGTGGTAGCGCGTCACCGCCGTCCTCGTCGCGCGGCTCACCCCGGTGGCCGCGCCGCCGACCATGAACAGCTGGCCGACCCGCTGTCGCAGGGTCATCCGATCGAGCACCTTCGCCGCCACCCGTTGGTGGATGCCGACCGGCGACGCCTGCGCGCCCGCCTCCGGTGCCGTGGCCAGCGCCGGTGCCGCCACCAGCCCGGCGCTCAACAGACCTACCGCCATGACCTTGCCCATGTGCTCTCCCCGAGACTGTTCCGGGACGGCGCGACGGAGCCCGGTGCGGCACCGGTCGTGGAGGTCCCCCGATGTTGTTTTCTCAACGTATGACGTGGGCGAGCCGCGCGCGGTTGGTTTTCCACACCCCCGTGCTCGGCCTGGCGAGAACCCGCCAATCCCC
>CAYRLV010000344.1:0-4410 GCA_964425155.1 uncultured Ornithinicoccus sp.
CGTCATCGTCGTCGTCACCGTCAGTCGTCGTCGGGGGAGGCCTCGCCGGAGCGGCTCGGGTCGAGGGCGAGATCCGCGGCGTCCTCGGGCAGCGGGGGAGGGGTGCCGCCCCAGGCCGGGCACAGATCGCGGTGGCTGCACCACTCGCACAGCTTGCTGGTGCTCGGCCGCCAGTCACCCTCGGCCGCGGCCCGGGAGATGGCCGCCCACAACGCCTTGAGCTTGCGCTCCGTGGCCCGCAGGTCCTGCTCGTCCGGGACGTAGCGCACGATCTCGGCATTGCCCAGGTAGACCAGCTGCAGCAGGTCGGGCACCGTGCCGCGCAGCCGCCACAGCACGAGCGCGTAGAACTTCATCTGGAACAGCGCCTTGGACTCCCACCGCTCGGACGGGCTCTTGCCGGTCTTGTAGTCGACGACGCGGACCTCCCCGGTGGGGGCGACGTCCAGTCGGTCGACGTAGCCGCGCAGGGTCAGCCCGTCGAGCTCGGTCTCGACGTAGAGCTCGCGCTCGGCCGGCTCGAGCCGGGTCGGGTCCTCGAGGGTGAACCAGCGCTCGACCAGACCCGCGGCCTGCTCGAACCAGTCGGCGAGCCCCTCGGCCTCGGACCCCACCAGCTCGGCCAGCTCGGGCTCCTCCTCGAGCATCGCGGCCCACTGCGTGGGCAGCAGCGCCCGGGCCTCGTCCAACGTCCGCCCGGCGGCGGGCAGGTCGAACAACCGCTCCAGCACCGAGTGCACCAGGGTGCCCCGCGCCGCGGCCGGACTCGGGGGCTCCGGCAGCTTGTCGATCACCCGGAAGCGGTAGAGCAACGGACACTGCATGAAGTCCGAGGCCCGGCTCGGGGACAACGCGGCAACCATGTCCCGAACTCTAGGCCGGGGCGCTGACATAGGCTCGGGCGCATGACGACTCCGGCGCCGCCACCGGATCCGGTGCGCGGAGCCGGCGAACCGGCCGAGCCGCAGGGTCGCGTCTCGGTGCACGGGCTGCGGGTCGGGCACCTCGCCGGCGTCCCGATCTACCTCGGACGCACCTGGCCGGTGATCGTCCTCATCGTGGTCGCGACCTTCGGCCCCAGCCTGGCCAACGCGCGACCCGAGCTGGGCTGGCAGGCCTACGGGGTGGCGGTGCTCTACGCCCTGCTGCTGTTGTTCTCCGTCCTGTTCCACGAGGCGGCGCACGCGCTCGTCGGCCGGTGGAAGGGCTACCGGGTCGCGCGGATCGTCGCGGACCTCTGGGGCGGGCACACGGCATACGACACCGCGGACGCGACGCCCGGTTCGAGCGCACTGGTGAGTGTCGCGGGCCCGGTGGCCAACGGGCTGCTGGCACTCGTCGGGTGGGTGATCACGCCGGCGCTGCCCGGTGACGTTCCGCAGCTGCTCGGCGCCGCGCTGCTGTGGACCAACGGCTTCGTGGCGCTGTTCAACCTGTTGCCCGGCCTGCCGCTGGACGGCGGGTTCCTCGTGGACGCGCTGGTGTGGAAGGTCACCGGCTCCCGCGAGAAGGGGATGATCGCCGCCGGCTGGTGCGGCCGTGCGGTCACCGTGGCGATCGTGGTCTGGGTGGTCGTGCTGCCGTTGGCGCGCGGCGACCAGCCGTCCCTGTTCACCATCATCTGGGGCGGATTCATCGGGGCCTTCCTCTGGGTGGGGGCGACCCAGGCGATCAAGGCCGGTCACGCCCGGCTGCTGCTGGGGCGGATCACCGTCGGATCGGTATGGCGCGCCGCCGCCCTGGTCCCCGCCGGCGCCACGGCGCAGGACGTCCGGGAGACGGCCGGGCGGCAGCCGTCGGGAGCGGTGCTGCTCGTCGGCGGCCCTGACGGCGCCCCGGTCGGCGTGGTCGACCCCACCGCGCTGGCCGGCATCCCCGCGGCGTTGCTCGCCACCACGCCGGTGACTGCGGTGCTCCGCCCGCAGCCGCGGGGCTGGGTGGTCGAGTCCGCGCCGGGCGACTCGATCACGGAGGTCGTCACGCGGATGCAGGACCTGTCGGTGGGCATCGTCGCGATCCGCACGCCGGACGGACGGGTCCCCGCTGTGGTGCTGGCGTCCGACCTGTGAGCCGCCCAGATCTAGACTGGCTGGCCATGGGCGACACGACCGACGGTCCGGGGCAGCCACGACCGGAGCCGCAGGACCGTCGGGAGCCGACCGGGGCGGGGGCGCGTCGTGGTCCGTTCGCCGAGGGTGACCGGGTCCAGCTGACCGATCCCAAGGGGCGGCTGCACACCATCACGTTGACCGCCGGCAAGGACTTCCACACCCACAAGGGCAGCTTCCCGCACGCCGCGCTGATCGGCGCACCCGACGGCAGCACGGTGACCAACACCGCGGGGGTGGAGTACCTCGCGCTGCGGCCGCTGCTGTCCGACTACGTCATGTCCATGCCGCGGGGGGCCGCGGTGGTCTACCCCAAGGACGCCGGGCAGATCGTGGCCATGGCCGACGTGTTCCCGGGGGCGCGTGTGGTGGAGGCGGGGGTCGGGTCGGGCGCGCTGTCCATGTCCCTGTTGCGTGCCGTCGGCGACCACGGCAGCGTCCACTCGTTCGAGCGTCGCGCGGAGTTCGCCGACATCGCCCGGGGCAACGCCCGGGCGTTCTTCGGTGGTGACCACCCGGCGTGGCACGTCACCGTGGGCGACCTGGTCGAGTCCCTGCCCGGGGCCGTGGAGCCCGGCACCGTCGACCGCGTGGTGCTGGACATGCTGGCCCCCTGGGAGTGCCTGGGTGTGGTCGCGGACGCCCTGGCACCCGGCGGCGTCCTGATCAGCTACGTCGCCACCGCGACCCAGCTCTCGCGGGTGGCCGAGGCGATCCGCGACCACGGTGGCTACACCGAGCCGGAGGCGTGGGAGACGATGGTGCGCGGCTGGCACCTCGAGGGACTGGCGGTCCGCCCGCAGCACCGGATGCACGGTCACACCGGGTTCCTGATCTCCACCCGACGGCTGGCCCCGGGCGTCACGCCGCCGACCCGCAAGCGACGCCCCGGGCGTGGCTACGAGGCGGCCGCCGACGAGCAGTGGCAGCCGGAGGACCTGGGTGAACGGGCAGTGTCCGACAAGAAGGTCCGTCGGGTTCGCCGTGCCGTGACCGACACCTCCGTGCCGTAGCGCGCGTGTCGGGTTAGGGTCGAAGGGTAAGGGTCCATGCAGTGACCCGAGCAGGCCCGAGCAGGTCCGAGCAGGTCCGAGCAGGTCCCCGTGGCAGGAGGTTCCGACCATGTCTGACATGTCCGACAAGCCTGACCAGCAGCGGTCGTCCGCCGACGAGACGTCCCGCGACAACGAGGAGCTCCGGCGCAAGCTCGAGGTGGTCCGTGACGAGGTCACCCGGCTGCGGCAGCGGGTGGCGGAGTCGCCGAGCCGCACCCGCGAGCTGGAGAACCGGGTGCTGCACCTGCAGACCTCGCTCGGCACCGTCTCGGCCCAGAACGAGCGGCTGGTGCGCACCCTCAAGGAGGCACGCGAGCAGATCGTCACCCTCAAGGAGGAGGTCGACCGGCTCGCCCAGCCGCCCTCCGCCTACGGGCTGATCGTCGAGTCCTACGACGATGCGACCGTCGACATCCTCACCGGCGGCCGCAAGATGCGGGTCGCGGTCAGCCCCAACGTCGACCCCGCCGACCTGTCACCCGGCCGGGAGGCGATGCTCAACGAGTCGCTCAACGTCGTGGCGGTCACCGGCTTCGAGCGGGTGGGCGAGGTCGTCATGATCAAGGAGTTCCTCGGCGAGGACCGGGTGCTCGTCGTGGCGCACGCCGACGAGGAGCGGGTGTGCCGGCTGGCCGAGAGCCTGACCGACGTCACCATGCGGATCGGCGACGCGCTCATGCTCGACCCGCGCTCCAACTTCGTCTACGAGCGGATCCCGCGGGCCGAGGTGTCCGAGCTGGTGCTCGAGGAGGTGCCGGACATCTCCTACGAGGACATCGGTGGACTGGCCGGGCAGATCGAGCAGATCCGCGACGCGGTCGAGCTGCCCTACCTCTACCCCGACCTGTTCCAGGAGCACCAGCTGCGCCCGCCCAAGGGCGTGCTGCTCTACGGGCCTCCCGGCTGCGGCAAGACGCTGATCGCCAAGGCGGTCGCGGCGTCCCTCGCCCGCAAGGTCGCCGAGAAGGAGGGGCGCCCGCTGGGCAAGTCCTTCTTCCTCAACATCAAGGGCCCCGAGCTGCTGAACAAGTACGTCGGTGAGACCGAGCGGCACATCCGGCTGATCTTCCAGCGGGCGCGGGAGAAGGCCTCGGGCGGCGCACCGGTCGTCGTGTTCTTCGACGAGATGGACTCGCTGTTCCGCACGCGGGGCTCCGGTGTCTCCTCCGATGTGGAGACCACGATCGTGCCGCAGCTGCTGTCCGAGATCGACGGCGTCGAGCGGCTCGAGAACGTCATCGTCATCG
>CAYRLV010000345.1:0-2579 GCA_964425155.1 uncultured Ornithinicoccus sp.
GCCCGCAGCGCCTCGAGGTGCGCGGCGTCCCACGTCACGTCCGGGTCCGGCTCGAGGTGGGCGAGCGTCGCCACGGCGGCCAGCGCGGGCAGGCTCCAGGGCCCCGGCGCCCCGAAGACCTCCCCGTCGAACTCCCGCTCGGCCACCGACGGCGTGATCATCGCCTGGCTGACCAGGCCGCGCATCACCGCGTTGCCCAGGTGGGCGAGCAGGTCGTAGTCCAGCCCCGACTCGGGCCGGATCCGCAGGCCGAGCAGCCGGTGCCCGATCCGGTGGCTGCGCGCGATCCCCTCGATGAAGGCTCGCTCGGACGCGGCGAGCGTGTCCAGCACCTGGTCGCGGAGGGGACCGTCCGGCATACTCACCGCACTCACCGTGAGCGCCAGGTAGGTGCGCCACTGCGGCGAGGCGATCACCCGCCGGAAGTCGGCCGCGCCGACCTCGCGCAGCACGACGGCGGCGAGCTCGATCCGTCCCCCCTCCGACTCGAGCAGGTCGAGGTGCTCGAGGATGACCGCCCGGATGGCGTCACTCGCCTCCTGCGTGCCCGTCATCGCCATCGGCTCGCTCGCCCTGGCGAGTTCCAGCAGCAGATCGCCGAGGAAGAGGTCCTTGCTGGGCCAGCGGCGGTAGGCGGTGCTGCGCGAGACGCCCGCCTCCCGGATCACGTCCTCGAGCCGGATGTGGTCGAGGCTGACCGTCAGGCCCTCGCGGGACAGCGCCTCCGCGGCCGTGGTCAGCATCCGCCGCTCGGTCTCCTCGTCGCTCAGCCGCGGCCGGCGACGCCCGATCGACGAGGGCGCCGTGGTCGGGCGCCCCGTCGGGGTGGTGCGGTCGGTGCCGTCGGCGTCCCGGGAAATCGCCATGACTCCTCGCTTCAGTTTGAGATATGGTGTCTCAAGTTCCAAGTTTCATTCTTGGACTCACCCTATCGCTGACTCGGGAGGAACCATGACGACGATGACGACACGTGACGCCACGGGCAGGGTCCGGGCCCGCCACCCCGCGGTGCGGACCCTGTGGGCCGGCCTCGGGCTGACCGTGCTGGCGACGGTGGCCCCGTTCCTCGACCTGGTGACCACCGGCACCGTCGAGGACCACGTGCGCGACGCGTACCCGCACTGGAGCGACGACCTGGTGCACCAGGACATGACGGCGATCGTCGTCGGGCTCGCGGTGATCGGGCTGCTCGGCATCGTGGGTTGGCTGACCAGCATCCGGGCCACCGCCCGCGGCCGCGGCTGGGCGCGCGGGCTGTCGGCGACGTTGTGGGCGCTCGGCACGGCGACGGCCCTGTATGCGGTCTCGGCACCAGCCGAGCCCTACGACCGGATGGTGCCGATCGGCCTGGGCGTGCTGCTCCTGCTGCCCTGCGTCGCGGGCCTCTGGGCGGTGGTGCAGCTGTGGCAGCACGGTCGCCCCGGCACCCGCTGACCCGCTCGCGCCCTCCCGCCTCTCCCGCTCCTTGCGGCGAGAGCGGCCCGTGGACGGGCCGCTCTCGCCGCAACAACGGTGGATGCGTCGGTCAGACGGCGGCGGTGCGGGCCACCACGACCGGGCAGCCGGACTTGTGGATCAGCGTGTGACACACCGAGCCGAGATTGAGGCCGGCGAAGCCGCCGTGCCCGCGGGCCCCCACCACCACCAGGCCCGCGGTGGCCGACGCCTCGGACAACGCCTCGCCGGGGATCCCCTCGACCGTGCGGGTACGGGTGACGATGCCCGGCCTCTCGTCCCGGGCGGCCGCCTCGGCCTCGGCCAGCAACTCGGCGGCGTGCCGCTCGGCCAGGTCCGTCGGGTAGTCCGCGGTGAGGTAGCCCATGGCCTGGGCCGACTGCGGTTGCCAGGCGGACAGCAGCACGAGCTCGGCGTCGTTGGCGACGGCAGCCCGGGCGGCGTAGCGGACGGCCACCTGGCAGCGGTCGGAGCCGTCCACGCCGACCACGACGGGCCGGCCGGGCCCGGCCGCGGCCGTGTCGCCCCGCACCACCACGACGGGGCAGCTGGCGTGCGCGGTCACGGCAAAGGCGACCGAGCCGAGCAGGGTGCCGGCCAGATCGCCGTGGCCGCGGGTACCGACGACGACGAGTTTGGCGTGCGTCGACTCCTCGACCAGCGCTCCCGCCGGGCTGCCGACGACGGCCGAGGCGGAGGCGGTCAGCCCGGGACAGCGCTCACGCACCCGGTCGAGCCCCTCGTCGGCGGTGACCTGGGCGGCCTTGAGCGCCGATTCGGACATCACGTCGAAGGCGCCCTCGGGCCAGGTGGTGGCGCCGGTGGGCAGGCTGGTGGTCACGATCTCCAGCGCGGCGCCTCGTCTGGTGGCCTCGAGGGCGGCCCAGTCGAGGGCGATCTCGGCGTGGTCGCAACGGTCGAAACCCACCACGATGGCGGGTTGGGCGGGCTCGGGGCGCTCGGCTTCCTGCGTCACGGCTGCCTCCTCGGGCGGGGTTCCATCATCGCAGCCCTGTCAGGGTGGATGCACGACCCGAGCGCTCGGCGTGCCCGGATCGTGACTCCTCACCCCGCATACCCGTCGTGAATGGTTGTGGGAAGTGAGTGCGGTTTTCTCGCTCAAA
>CAYRLV010000345.1:2679-4409 GCA_964425155.1 uncultured Ornithinicoccus sp.
GGGTGGCCACGGATCGCGCGTGGCCGCTGCCGGGTCAGGCGTCGTAGTCCAGGTGGACCTCGTCGGTGACCGGGTGCGACTGGCAGGCCAGCACGATCCCGGCGTCGACCTCCTCGGGCTCGAGGGCGTAGTTGCGGTCCATCGTGACCTCGCCCTCGACGAGACGCGCCCGGCAGGTCCCGCACACCCCGCCGGTGCAGCTGAACGGCGCGTCCGGCCGTTCGCGCAGGGTGGCCGACAGGATCGTCTCCGCCTTCGAGGGCATCTCGATCACCGTGGTGCGGCCGTCCAGGTTGACCGTCACCACCGCCTCGGGCGGCGCCCCCGGCACGGTCTCGACCGGTGGCGGAGGCGGTGCCCCGACCTCGTCGACGTGGAACACCTCGTGGTGCACGTGATGGCTGTCCGCCCCGCGCTCCTCGAGCAGCTCGCGGGCGGTCTCGACCATCCCGAACGGCCCGCACAGGTACCACTCGTCGACCTGCTCGACCGGGATCAGCGTCGCGAACAGCCGCTCCAGCCGCTCGCGGTCGATACGTCCGGAGAACAGCTCGACGTCCTGGACCTCGCGGGACAGCACGTGGATCAGGTGGAACCGGCCGGGATAGCGGTTCTTCAGGTCCTCGAGCTCCTCGAGGAACATGATCGTGTCGGTGCGCCGGTTGCCGAACACGAGCGTGACCCGCGAGTCCGGCTCCTCCTCGAGGGCGCTCGTGATCAGCGCCATGACCGGGGTGATGCCGGAGCCGGCCGCGATGGCCACGTGGTGCCGCGCGGTGCCGGGCCGCGTCGGGCAGGTGAACCCGCCGAGCGGGGTCATCACCTCGATCTCGTCACCGACCTGGACCGACTCGTTGATCCAGGTCGACATCGCACCGCCCGAGACCTGGTTGCTGGCCACGCGCAGCTCGTGCTTCGCGAGCGCCTCCGAGCGGGGCAGGCAGATCGAGTAGGAACGGCGCACGTCCTCGCCGTCGATCGTCGCGCGCAGGGTCAGGTGCTGGCCGGGCTGGTAGGCGAACTCCGCTGCCAGGTCCTCCGGCACCGCGAAGGACACCGCGACCGCGGTGTCGGTGAGTCGTTGCACGCGGGTGACGCGCAGCGGGTGGAACCTCGCCCGCCCGCGCTTGGTCGGCTTGGTCAGGGTGACGGTCATCAGAGGGCCTTGAACTCGTCGAAGGGCTCCCGGCAGCTGTTGCAGCGGCGCAGGGCCTTGCACGCCGTGGAGCCGAAGTGGGACAGCTCGGTGGTGTCGGACGACCCGCACAGCGGGCAGGTGACCCGGCGGACACTGAGCCCGAGCGTCACCGGAGCGCCCGCTTCCCGCGGGCCCGGTGGGGCGATCCCGAACGCGCGCAGCTTCTCCTTGCCGGAGGCGCTCATCCAGTCGGTCGTCCACGCCGGCGCCAGCCGCTGCTCGACGGTCGCGGTGTAGCCGTGCCGGCGCGCCTCGTGCTCGATCCGGTCGCGGATCGCCTCCATCGCGGGGCAGCCGGAGTAGGTCGGGGTGATGATCACCCGCACGGTCCGGGCGGCCTCGTCGAGGTCCATCTCGCGCAGGATGCCCAGGTCCTCGATGGTGATGACCGGCACCTCCGGGTCGGGGACCGCCGCGATCGCCTCCCGCACCTGCGTCGGCGCGGTCGCGCTGGTCCGGGCCACTGCCGTCACCCCCGTCATCGGTTCGCTCCTCGCTGCGCTGCGATCCTCACGCTGTCGTCGCTCACCAC
>CAYRLV010000346.1:0-4379 GCA_964425155.1 uncultured Ornithinicoccus sp.
CGGGGGTGAGCACGCGGCAGACCGGTGGCCGACGCGGCGTACCGGGTGCTGCCGGAGTGGTCAGCGGTCGATGTCGCCGACCACGAAGAACATCGACCCGAGGATCGCGACCATGTCCGAGATCAGGTTGCCCGGCAGCGCCTCGCTGAGCACCGAGACGTTGCCGAACGACGCCGACCGCAGCTTGAGCCGCCACGGTGTCTTGTCTCCCCGCGAGACGAGGTAGTAGCCGTTGAAACCCAGCGGGTTCTCGGTCGCGTAGTAGGTCTCGCCCTCGGGCACCCGCACGACCTTGGGCAGCTTGACGTTGATCGGCCCGCGCGGCAGCGACCGCAGCACGTCGGTGCAGTAGCGCGCGATGTCGAGGCTCACGTGCACCTGCTCGAGCAGCACCTCGAGCCGCGCCAGCGAGTCTCCCTCGCGGCGGGTCACGACGCGTCCCGGCCCGTCCGGACCGAACACCCGGTCATAGGCCAGGTATGGGGCGTCTCGCCGCAGATCCACGTCCAGTCCGCTGGCGCGGGCGATCGGGCCGGACACGCCGTAGGAGGCCACGGTCCGGGCCGGCAGCACGCCCACGCCGCGGGTGCGGGCGTGCAGGATCTCGTTGCCGACCAGCATGCCCTCCAGGTCGGGCATCCGCTTCCGCACCGCCTCGACGGCGTCGTCCACCCGGCCGAGCCAGCCGGCGGGCAGGTCGTGCAGCAGGCCGCCGACGCGGTTGAGCATGTAGTGCATCCGCCCGCCGGACGCCTCCTCCATCACCGCCTGGAGCTCCTCGCGCTCGCGGAACGCGTAGAAGATCGGGGTGATCGCGCCCAGCTCGAGCGGGTAGGAGCCGAGGAACATCAAGTGGTTGAGCACCCGGTTGAGCTCGGCGAGCAGCATCCGGGCCCACACCGCGCGCTCCGGCACCTCCATGCCGAGCATCGACTCGACCGCGAGCACCACGCCGATCTCGTTGCTGAACGCGGACAGCCAGTCGTGCCGGTTGGCCAGCACCGTGATCTGCCGGTAGTCCCGGACCTCGAAGAGCTTCTCGGCGCCCCGGTGCATGTAGCCGATGATCGGTTCGGCGCTGGCGATCCGCTCCCCGTCCACCACCAGGCGCAGTCGCAGCACGCCGTGCGTCGCGGGGTGCTGCGGTCCGATGTTGAGCACCATGTCGGCGGTGGCGAGCTCGCCACCGCCCACGCCCACGGTGAGCTCGCGCCGGTCGGTGCTGGACGTCATACGGGTCAGTCTGCCAGCACGGCGTGGTGACAGCCGCAGCTCCTCCGCGGCAGGGTCGCTCCGCTTCATCTTCGCCGCTGTTCGTCGCCGCGGTCGGATCGCCGCAGCTGCTCCTCGGCGGCCACGATTGCGGGCCGGTCAGCAGGCGGGGTCGTTCTTGACCGCCGTGGCGCGCCCCTTCTTGTCCAGGGTCACCAGGACGACCTGCTCGGCGTTGCTCAGTCGGGTCATGGCGCGCAGCGACGCCTCCCGCGTCCGCATCGGCTTGGAGATGTCGGCGCAGTGCTGGTAGGTGAACCGCGCGCCGCGAGCCACCGGGATGCGGTAGGTGCTGACCGTGTTGATGTTGTAGAAGGGGTCACCGGAGTGGGGAGCCAACGGGTAGCCGTTGCGCGCGATCGCCGTGTCCGGGACGCCCCTCGCGGTCCACCGGTCGAGGATGATGACGCGGACGCCCTTGACCTTGTCGGTGCCCACGATCACGCCGAGGTCGAAGTGGCGGCCCACCACGTCACTGGGCACGTGCGGCTGAGGCTTGCGCTGGCGCCGCTTCTTCTTCTCCTTCTTCTTGTCCCGGGGCTTGTCGGCCTTGTCCCGGGACGGCGTGGTGGTCGGTCGCGGGGAGGTCTGGGACGGCGTGGGCGTGGAGGTCGTGACCCGGGTGATCGGGGTGTCCCGCGCGGGGGTGCTCGGCTCGCCCGGGCCGGCGCGGCCACCCGCCGACGGGGTGAGCTCGCCGCCGCAGGACGACAGGGTGCCGGCGGCAACGGCCAGCACGAGCGGGAGGATCAGTCGTCGGCTCACTGGCGCCCCGTCTTCCGTTCGCGGACGGGGGCCGGCTGGGCAGCGGGTCGACGCACGGGGTCACCGTAACCCGGTAGCGGACGGCGGGTGGATCAGCCCCGCGGGTGGTGTCGCGGGCGGGCCCCGCGCTGTCGCTGTGCGAAGCGGCGAGCCTTGGCCCGGTTGCCGCAGCCGGCCATGAGGCACCAGCGACGTCGTCCGGCGGCATCGAGGAAGAGCCAGCCACAGTCACGCCCCTCACACCGGCGCACGTGGTGGCGATCGGGCGAGGTCAGCAGGTCTGCGGCGTGCCAGGCCACGGCGAGCAGCGGGAGCCGGGTGCCGAGGCTCGGCGAGAAGGTGAACCGGGGTGCGTCCGTGAGGTCGAGACGCAGTTCCCGGGTGGCCGCCTCCACCCCGGCGGAGACCTCCTCCCGGGCCTGTCGGGTGGGCTCGACCAACGTGTGCCAGAGGGCGACTCGGAACTCGCGGACCCGATCCAGGTCGCGGTGCGCGGCGCCGGGATCGGCGCGGGCGGCCTCGGCGGCGACCTCCAGCAGGGCGTCGTCCAGCAGGCCCTCCCGCCGCGCCCAGGTGCCGAGCGCGGCGAAGTCGACGAGGTAGTCGGAGTCCTCCGTGGGGTTCGCGCAGTTGCCCAGCGTGTTGCAGAGCTCGAGGGCGGGGTGACCGGCCAGCCGGCGAGGCATCCGGCGCCCGTCCACCAGCTCGACCCACGCCGGAGCCCGGGTCGTCGCTCCCGGTGCGCCCGTCATGGCCGCATCGTATCCGGCAGACACCCGAAGGACTAACCGGGGAAAAGCTCTTGACAGGTTATTGACTAACTCCTTAACTACCAAGGTCAGGTTAGTAGCACGAAGGGGTCGTGTATGGGACCGCCCGCACCAGGTCGGCGGCTGGACGCCCTCGGTGACGAGGGCGTCGGCGTCCCCTGCCAGGAGCAGGACGTGGACCTCTGGTTCGCCGAGCAGCCGCAGTTGATCGAGATCGCCAAACAGTGGTGCCGCACGTGCCCGGTGCGTCGGGAGTGCCTGGCAGGGGCGCTGGATCGCCGGGAACCCTGGGGTGTGTGGGGAGGCGAGCTCCTGGCCCGGGGCGCGATCCTCGCCCACAAGCGCCCCCGCGGACGTCCGCGCAAGGAGCACCGGGTGGCGTGAGCCCCTCGGTGGGCCGGGGCCATGGCGGGTACTCGTCAACCAATTGACTCGTTCTTTACCACCTTCTTACCTGAGTGGAAACAAAGTTGCGCGACCTCCGTGGCCGCGCGGGAGATCGGGAGATGTGATGACCATTCGACGCACGACCACCACCGGAATGGCGGTCCTGTCCGCGGCGCTGCTGGCCGCCGGGTGCTCTGGCGGTGGTGGCTCCGGACCGGGGGCCGGCGGGTCCGGTGGCACCGCGGGGGAGCCGGGGCCGACGAGCACGGCCAAGGGCGGCACGCTCTACTACCTGACCCAGCGCAACGCGTCACACCTGGACCCGCAACGGACCTATGTGGGCCGCGACATCAGCAACGTGTCGCGGATGGTCTACCGCACCTTGACCACCTTCCCGGTGGCCTCGGGTGATGCGTCGACCAAACTGGTGCCGGACCTGGCGACCGACACCGGCACGTCGAGCAACGGCGCCAAGACGTGGAAGTTCACGATCAAGGACGGCGTGAAGTGGCAGGACGGCTCGCCGATCACCTGCAAGGACTTCCAGTACGGCATCTCGCGGACGTTCGCGACCGACGTGATCACCGGTGGCCCGAACTACGCGATCCAGTTCCTGGACATCCCGACGGACAAGGACGGCACGTCCGCCTACAAGGGCCCATACAAGAAGGACCCGAAGGGGCAGAAGCTGTTCGAGAAGGCCGTGCAGTGTGACGGCAACACGATCACCTTCCACCTGAAGAAGCCGGTCACCGACTTCAACAAGGCGCTCTACCTGCCGGCGTTCGCGCCCTACAAGAAGAGCCAGGACCACGGCGACAAGTCCAACTTCGAGGTCTTCTCCGACGGCCCCTACAAGCTGCAGGGCAAGTGGAACTCGGGTGGCACGAGCACGTTCGTGCGCAACCCGAACTGGGACCCGAAGACCGACAACGTGCGGCACGCGCTGCCGGACAAGATCGTCTTCACCGAGGGGCTGACCAACGAGGTCATCGCGCAGCGACTGATCGCCGACCAGGGCAAGGACAAGTATGCGGTGACCGACCGGTCCGTGCCGCCGTCCTTCCAGCCGCAGATCCTCGGCAACCCGAAGACCAGTGCGCGCGCCACCAACCCGCTGTCGCCCTACGTCTACTACCTGGTGCCCAACTTCGAAAGCAAGGTGATGCAGAACCCGAAGGTGCG
>CAYRLV010000347.1:0-4355 GCA_964425155.1 uncultured Ornithinicoccus sp.
CCCGCCACCCCTCCGGGAAGTGCCGGTCGTAGCAGATGTAGACCCCGACCTTGCCGACCGCGGTGTCGAACACCGGGTAGCCGCCGTTGCCCGGACGGAAGTAGAACTTCTCCCAGAACCCCGGCAGGTGCGGCAGGTGCTGCTTGCGGAACTTGCCCAGGTAGGACCCGTCGGCGTCCAGCACCGCGGCGGTGTTGTAGAGGAACCCGGGCTGCTCCTGCTCGTACATCGGCAGCACCATCACCATGCCGAGTTCCTTGGCGATCGCCTGGAACCGCTCGGTCGTCGGACCGGGGATCGACTCGGCGTACTCGTAGAACTTCTTGTCCTGCACCTGGCAGAAGTAGGGCCCGTAGAACAGCTCCTGGAAGCAGATCACCTGCGCGCCGTCGGCGGCGGCGTCCCGCGCGTACTGCTCGTGCGCCTTGATCATCGACTCCTTGTCACCGGTCCACTCGGCCTGGACCAGTGCTGCGCGTACCACCGTCATGTCGGTCTCCTTGCTCGTGTGTTGTTCAGGTTCGTTCGGGTTCGGCGTCGTCCTTGCGCACGGCCTGCTCCGCCTCGTCCTCGCTGAGGCCGGTCGCGGCCGCGAGAGCCGGGCCGGGGTCGGCGAGCAGGGCCGGATCCTGGTCGTGCTCGATGACGACGTCGGCGGCGTGGTCGGGCGAGATCCGGCACAGGATCAGGTAGAGGAGGAACGCCACGGCGAAACCGGCCACCCAGTTGTAGTGCCAGAACACCTTGAGGAACGGGATGAACCCGTCCTCGGGGAACGGTCCGGTCTTGACCCCCTTGTCGTTGACCGTCGAGTAGGCGCCACCCACCCCGATCAGCATGCCCACCAGGGAGGCGACCAGCGCGCGCCAGTTCCAGCCCCCCGCATACCAATAGCGTCCGCCACGGCGGTAGAGCTCGGACACGTCGATCCGGCGCCGCTTGATCACCCAGTAGTCGGCGATCATCACGCCGGCCACCGCGCCGAACAGCCCGCCGTAGAAGTCGAGCCAGACGAAGATGTAGGTGTCGGCGCTCTCCAGCAGCCGCCAGGGCTGGATGAGGATGCCGATGACACCGGTGAGGATGCCGCCGGTCCGCCGGCTGATCACCTTGGGGAAGACGTTCGCGAAGTCGTAGGAGGGCGAGACCACGTTGGCGGCGACGTTGACCGCGAGCGTGGCGACCAGCACCGTGAGCACGCCGAAGATCACGACGAACACGTTGTCGAAGCGCCCGATCAGCTGGTTGGGGTCCCAGATGGCCTCGCCGTAGAGCTCGATGCCACCGGAGGTGATCAGGACGGCGAGGACCGAGAAGAAGGTCATCGTGAGCGGGAGCCCCAGGCCCTGCCCGACCATCTGTCCCTTCTGCGACTTGGCGAACCGGGTGAAGTCGGGGATGGACAGCGACATCGTGGCCCAGAAGGCGATCATGCCCATCAGGCTCGGGAAGAAGACCTTCCAGAAGTCCCAGCCCCAGCCGAGCTCGGACGGCTGATCGAGCAGCGGTCCGAAGCCGCCGACCTTGACCGCCATCCAGACCAGCATCAGCACCGCGACGACGAGCACGGCCGGCCCGGCCCAGTTCTCGAACCGGCGGATCGCGTCCATGCCCTTCCAGATCAGCAGCATCTGCAGGACCCAGAAGATCGCGAAGGAGACCCACATGGTCCACGGTTCGCCGGCGACCTCGCCGGCGTTGGCCCACCAGTCACCGAAGACCTTGCCGAGCACGACCGCGACGCCGGAGCCACCGAGCCAGGTCTGGATCCCGAACCAGCCGCACGCGATGAGCGCGCGCAGCAGCGCACCGAAGTTGGCGCCGCGCACGCCGTAGATGGAGCGCAGGAAGATCGGGAACGGGATGCCGTACTTCGTGCCGGCGTGCGCGTTGAGCAGCATCGGCACCAGCACGACGACGTTGGCGACGGCGATGACGATGATCGCCTGCACCCAGTCCATGCCCACGGCGATCAGACCGGCGGCGAGTGCCCACGTCGCGAGGTTGTGCGACATGCCGATCCACAGCGCCATGTAGTTGTAGGTCGACCAGGTCCGCTGCTCGAGCTGGACGGGCGCCAGGTCCTCGTTGCTGTAGCCCCCTTCGGCGAGCTCCGGGCCCAACTGGGTCTCGACGCGCCCGTCGGGCATTTCCACCGACTGCGTCCGTGCCGTGGTATCGGTCATGCACGCCATCCGTTCCGAGTCGTCGCCGGGGGCGACCCTTTTCGCCGACGCGATCTGCGCGGCTCCGCCCTCACCGTATGAGGCCCGTCACATTGTGGCAATGGTCAAATCGTTCTGTCACAAACTGTCACAAACGAAAGGGGCGGCACGCCGCTCGAAGCCGCGAGAGGATGGTGGGACCGGGGCCGAGGAAGGGATCGGCGATGCCTCCATCCAGGTATGACGTGCGGCCGGTCGCGCACGTGCAGTCACCCTTGGTGCGCCGGGAGGATGCGCCCCGTCAGGGTGACGAGGGAGCGCCCGACGCGACGCTCGTCTTCGACGAGCGCTACCGGGAGGCGATGGCCGACCTGGCGCCCGGGACGGACGTCCTCGTGCTCACCTGGCTGGACCGCGCCGACCGCGACGTCCAGGCGGTGCACCCGCGGAGCGATCCGGAGCGCCCGGTGACCGGAGTGTTCAGCACCCGCTCCCCCGACCGGCCGAACCCGATCGGGCTGCACCGGGTGACCCTCGCGGCGGTCGACGGCCTGCGGGTCCGGGTCCGCGGGCTCGAGGCGCTGGACGGGACACCGGTGCTCGACGTCAAGCCGGTCCTCGACCCGGGCTCCGAACGCTGACGGTGAGCGGCCCTCAGGGGCGGGGTTGGGCACGTCGCGCTGGCATGACTCGGGCGAGCAGGCGCCATACCGGCGTGTCGTGCGGTGCGTCCGGAAGTCACGCCAGCGTGAGGTGACGTTCCGCCGGCCCCAGGGTCAGGAGGTGACGTCCTTGCCGGCGAACCTGGCCCACGCCGCCAGCCAGAACCCGACCACGTAGACGAGGGCGACGAACGCCCCCTCGCCGAGGGACGACCAGCCGATCGGGTCACGGAACAGCTCACCGAAGTTCGTGCCGTAGTGGGTGAGCAGGTAGGGGTGGATCCAGGACACCTGCGGGATCGAGTCGAGGATCACCATGGCGAAGCTGGTGAACAGGGTGGCGATCGCGGCACCGATCGGCTGCTCGGTGAGAGTCGAGAGGAACAAGCCGATCGCCGCGAGTCCGGCGAGCGCGAGCGCCAGGTAGACCACGGTGAGCAGGACCCGGCCGAAGCCGGCCGCGAGACCCACCTGGGTGCCGCTGAGCAGCGTGACGTCTCCACCCCCGAAGAGCGCCAGGCCGATCACGAGGCCCACGACGGCGACCAGCAGCACGGCCGCGAGGCAGAAGACGACCACCGCGGCGTACTTCACCGCCAGCAGCCGGGTGCGCGACACCGGCACAGTCAGCAGGTAGCGCAGCGTCCCGGTGTTCGCCTCACCCGCGACCGAGTCACCCGCGATCACGCTGACCGCGAGCGGGAGGAACAGCCCCATCTCGATGGTGAGCGCGGCGAGCGCCACGAACAGGCCGTTCTGGACGATGGACGAGAAGAAGGTCGGCGCCCCGGGTCCGGGCGAGGACGTGGACACCTTGATCGCGACCGCGATGAGGATCGGCACGGCCGCGAGCACGACCAGGCCGGCCTGGTTGCGTCGGCGGCCGAAGATCAGCCCGAGCTCGGACCGGAAGAAGCGCCACTGCGCCGCCACCGCGCCCGGCCGGGACGGGGCGAGGCCGGCGGGGCGCGTGTCAACCGCTGACATCGAAGCCCTCCCCGGTGAGCGACACGAACAGGTCCTCCAGGCTCGGGGTCTCGATCGTGAAGCCCAGCACCGGGACACCGGCGTGGACGAGCGCCGGGACGACCTTCTCGGGGTCGACCTCACCGAGCGCGGCTCGCAGACCGGCCCGCTCGGGCTGGACCGCTCCGAGCCCGAGCTCGGCCAGCACCTCCGCGGCCGGCCCGGGACGCGGGGTCCGCAGCCGCACCTGCATCGCGCCGCCGGCACGCAGTTGCTGGATCCCCCCTTGCGCCACGAGGTTGCCCACGTGCATGACCCCGACGTGCGTGCACATCTGGTCGACCTCGGACAGCAGGTGGCTGGACACCAGCACGGTCGCCCCCTCGGCGGCCAGGCCGGAGACCAGGTGCCGCACCTCGCGGGTGCCCTGCGGATCGAGGCCGTTGGTGGGTTCGTCCAGCACGAGCAGCTCCCGCGGCACGAGCAGCGCCGCCGCGATGGCCAGCCGCTGCCGCATCCCGAGGGAGTAGGCCCGGAACCGCTTGTTCGCGGCGCCGAGCAG
>CAYRLV010000348.1:0-4355 GCA_964425155.1 uncultured Ornithinicoccus sp.
ACGTGCCGGATGGTATGCCAACGACTTGCTCGACAACTTCGGCCGGCCCAGCTCCCGGACCATCATCCCTGAGCTGCAACACCTGGCAGTCGGTCAGTGACTCCCGATGACCCGCCAACCCTCGCGGCGGCGATCCTTCGTGGTCGACAGCTTCTGCGCGCCGCACTGGGTGTTGTGGACCACCCCGATCCGGACCTGGTCCTGGCGCCTCGTTGGCCTGTCAGACGGGCGCACTCGGCTGATCAGCCGACTGCGCACGGTCTACCGCTGCTGCCGTCCCTCGTCGCTGGTGACCGTGCTGCTGATGGAGCTCGCCGACTTCCCGATGATGCGACGCATGCTTCGTGGCATCCGCGACAGGGCCGAGGCCGTCGAGCAGCGACAACCAGGCAACGCCTGACCACGACCCGATCTCGCGGCTCCCCACCCTTGACGTCACCAACAAGGAGCAAACTCATGGACACCGCCCTGGCCCCTCCCGATCCGGCCCCAGGACACGAAGACGCCGCTACCCGGTCGCCTGGATCTCCGGGCCACGTCGCCACAATCCACCGCGGGTCAGCCCCGACGGGAGCCCGCCCCCATGTACAACTGGCGCATCGCTTCCTGGACGCCTTCAACGCCGCGGACGCGACCGAGTTGACTACCTGCCTGTCCGAGCAGGCAACCCTGAGGGTCCTGGGGACCCACCAACTCGCCGGTACCTTCACCGGTCGGGCTGCCGTGATGGGGCACGTGCGACGGATGTGGCACCAACAGCACAGCGTGTGGCGAGTGGTTTCCTGCGACGACTGGCTGGTCAGCGACCAGCGGGTCCTGGCCATCACGACCATGCACGTGCAGCTCCCCGGCCGCTTCCGCGACTGGCGTCGCTGTCTCCTGTTCGACGTACCCCTGGCCACGGTTCGACCGCCGCACGAGCTGCGCATCGAACACCTCCAGATCTTCGAGGACGACGACCAGGACCTGGTCGACGCGTTCATCGACCGGACGCAGCTGACATGAGTACGCCAGCTCAGGTTGTGGTCGTGGGCGGCGGATTCGCCGGCTTGCACGCTCTGCGTCGACTGGAACGTCTCCTGCCACCCGATGCCGCGGAACTCGTCCTGATCAACCCGACGGACCACCTCGTCTACAGTCCACTGCTACCCGACGTGGTGTCATCGAACGTGGAGCCTCGGCACATCGCCGTCTCCATCCGACAGGTCGTGCCGAGGACTCGCCTGGTGCTGGGTCACGCGCTCTCTGTCGACCGAGCGACCCACACCGTCGAGGTTGAGCTCACCCAGCACTCCGGGGAGCAGGTCGTTGTCACCCTTCCCTGGGACCGGCTGCTGCTGGCGCCCGGTTCGGTCACCCGACGCTTTCCGATCCCCGGCGTCGACGAACGGGCGCACGGCGTCAAGACGCTCGCCGAGGCGCAGTTCCTGCGCGACCATCTGCTCACTCAGCTGGACATCGCCGACTCGTTGCCACCAGGGCCGAGCCACGACGCCTTGCGACGCGAGCGAATGACCGTAGTCGCCGTCGGTGCCGGCTACACCGGCACCGAGGTGGTGGCCCAGACGCACCACTGGCTGCACAAGGTGGCCGCTCGCTGGAGCCACCTCGACGTTTCCGACGTGCGCTGGGTGCTGGTCGACTTGGCCACGACCGTGCTACCCGAACTCGGGCCGCGGCTCGGAGACTACGCCCTGTCCGTGTTGCGCGAACGGGGGATTGACGTCCGTCTTGGTGTCTCGGTGTCCTCGGTTGGTGAGCGCATGATCACCCTCGACGACGGTACGGCCATCCCCTCTCGCACCCTGATCTGGAGCGCTGGAGTCGTCGGAAGCCCACTCATCGCCGCCTTGGGGTCACCGACTGAACGCGGCCGGCTGCTGACTGATGCCAAGATGCTTGTCGAGGAGAATGTCTGGGCTGTCGGCGACGCAGCAGCCATCCCTGACCTTACCCAGCGGACGGAGCCGGGCCAGCCGACACCGGTCACGGCCCCGACCGCACAGCACGCACAGCGGCAGGGCAACGCCGTCGCCTACAACATCGCCGCGAGCCTGGGCCACGGGCGCTCCCGGCGCTACCGCCACAAGGACCTCGGGCTCGTCGGCGACCTGGGCGGGTCCAAAGCCGTGGCCAAGCCCCTGGGCATCGAGTTGACCGGCATCCCTGCCAAGGCGGTCGCTCGTGGCTACCACCTGTTCGCACTGCCCTGCATGGGCAACCGGATTCGGGTCCTGAGCGATTGGCTGCTGGGAAGCGTGCTGACCCCCCAGACGTCCGGTTTGGCATCGATCCAACCGGAGCTCACCTTCGCCCCACCACATCACACAGCGAGCCGTCTCGACAGCCGTTGAGCCGGCCCTGTCCGACAGTCAGGATCCCGCCATGGACACCACCCGTTGCCCCCAATGCGGCCACATCGCCGAAGTGCAATGGCGCTGCGTCCTCGACAGCACCACTGGTCCTGTGGAACACGCCAAGGTGCTCTGCCTGCAGCGGCACTGGTTCCTCCTACCGACCGCCCAGTTGCCCCAACCTGAGGTGCCCGCAGCGACGCCGCTCCGACACCAGGTTGAAAGGGCGGGCCCGGGCAGAACTTGAGCACCAAGAACCAGCCGTGCAGATCACATCAGGCACCTCAACGATCAGGAACAACGCCATGCCCAGCCAAGAGCTCGGAAACGACCCGACGGCATACGACGCGTCGTCATCGGCGCCGGGCAAGCGGGGCCTGGCGTGGCCGGCGCCCGCGCGAGTGAGGGCAAGCGGGTCGCCCTCGTCGAGATGGCGCACGTTGGTGGCACCTGCCTCAACCATGGCTGCCGACCCACCAAAGCACTGCGCGCCAGCGCGATGGCCGCCCACCGAGCACGTCGCGCATCCGAGTACGGCGTCAGCACAGGCACGGTGAGCGAGAACTACCCCGACGCCATCGGCCGCGTGCACCGATTGATCGACCAGATGCGCCAAGGGCTGTATGAGTGGGTCACCACCACCGAAAATCTCGAGCTGGTCCACGGACTCGCCGAACTCGAGACCGACCCAGAGTCCGGCAGACACCGAGTGCTGGTCGGTGGGCAAACCCCGACTGCGCCGGAGATCTACCTCGATGTCGGCGCACGCGCTTCAGTGCCCCACATCCCCGGCCTCGAGCAGGTTCCGTACCTCACCGAGGTGGAACTTCTCCAGCGTGCCGAACTCCCCCGCCACCTGGTCATCATCGGCGGCGGCTACGTCGGGCTGGAGTTCGGCCAGTTGTTTGGCCGGCTGGGAGCCGACGTCAACACGGTCGTCGGGTCCGGGATCGCCGATCGCGAGGATCCAGACGTCGCCGCGACCCTCACCGAGGTGCTGCCCCGCGAAGGAGTTCGCATCATCCGGGCACGGCCATCGGCGGTCAGCGGTCAGGCAGGCGAGGTCCGTGTCAGCGTGAACGGCGAAACTGTGCACGGGAGCCACCTTCTGGTGGCCACCGGACGTGTCTCGAACTCCGATCTGCTCGGCAACCGTTACGGCGTCGAGACCGACGCGCGAGGATTCTTCACCATCGGTCCGCGCTTCGAGACATCGGTGCCGGGAGTCTGGGCACTAGGAGATGTCAACGGCGGCTTCACGCACACGGCCTACCAAGACAGTCAGATCCTGCTCCGCGACACCCGTACCGTGTCCGGTCGGATCACCACGTACGCCATGTTCACCGATCCAGTCCTCGGCCGCGTCGGCATGACCTCCGCGCAGGCCCGAGCCTCCCGCCGACACGTGCTGTGTGCCCAAACGTCAATGGCCGACGTCACCCGGGCACGCCTCGAGGGCGAAACATCTGGGCTCCTACGGAGCTAGGTCGACGGCGACACATACGAGTTCCTGGGCGCCACCATCCTTGGCTTGCACGCGGACGAGCTGGTCCAAGTCGTCAGCATGGCCATGCAGGCCGGAGTCCGCTTCCCGGACCTGCGTGACGCCTTGCCGATCCATCCGACCATGGCCGAGCACCTCCCCAGGGTCTTGGCCACCCTCGAACCGCTGGGACTAGGGCACCCTGCCCATCCAGCACACGGCCCGGGCTGCCAGGGACGTACGGCATCTCGAGGTGATGGGTCGAGTCGCAGGTGACGTGCCGCTCGAAGCCGTCTGTCCCCGCCGATGGCCGGCGAACCCACGTGGCAAGGGCGTCTGCGCACCCCACGGACGAGGGCACCCGCCCTGGGCCCGCGTCCTTGTCACTCAGTTAGCCACTCAGTGGACATGATCACGTTTGAAGAGGTTGCTCCACAGGGCCATGAAAAGGGCCCCTGACCGAGCGTTTGCGCTGGTCAGGGGCCGTCTTCGAACTGGTGGGCGATACTGGGATCGAA
>CAYRLV010000349.1:0-4347 GCA_964425155.1 uncultured Ornithinicoccus sp.
GGGACCGCGCCGGGTTGGTTCGTCCTCGGGCTGGGACGCGTGGCCGACTGGGCCCGACGGGTCGTTCCGGCTCGCTTGCCGATCAACTACCAGGCTCCGTGGATGCTGACCCACGACGACGAGCCTGGTGGCGGCTGCTCGCCGCCGTCGCGTTTGTCCAAGGCAACGTCCGCGGGCCGGACGAGAATGAGCCCATGAATGCCCACACCTCGACCCCACAGGAGACGTCCGCCGTCGACGCCATGAGTCGCGCAGTGGAACAGCTCGCAGATCTGGTCGACAGGGTTGCCCCGGACCAGACCTCAGCGCCCACGCCGTGTCCCTCCTGGGACGTGGCGACTCTGCTCGACCACGTCGTCGCCGACCTCACCCACTTCCGGGCAGCCGCGCGGGGCGAGGAGGTGGACTGGTCCGCGGCACCGCCGAGCGTGGCTCCCGACTGGGCGGCGGAGTTCCGGCGGGGCGCTGCGGAGCTCGTGGCAGCCTTCCGCGCCGATGCCAGCGCGTCCCGAGCCACGGTGCCGGCGGACATGCCGACCGCCGAGTTCTCCGTCCACGCTTGGGATCTGGCGGCCGCGATCGGCGCAGACCGCGACCTCGACCCGGTGCCGGCCGAGCGTGCCCTGGCGATGATGCAGGGGATGCTGCAGCCCGAGATGCGCGGCAGCGAGGCCGACGGCAAGGCCTTCGGCCCCGAGCAGGAGGGCACCGACGGAATGTCGGCCGTCGATCGGCTGGTCGCCTTCGCGGGTCGTGACCCGCACTGGTCTCCCGATGCCGCGCGGGACGTCGACCGGCCGGGTCAGAGAGCCAGGTAGTCGGCGTAGACCAGCCGCGAGGCGGTCGAGGGGGTGCCCTGCCGGTTGCTGCCCTCCCGTGGGTCGGCCTCGATGAACTCCACCTCCTCCACGAGAATCCGCCACGTGGCGGATTCTCCGGGAGTCGCCAGGCTGATCGGCTCGGGCAGCTCGAGCTGCGCGGACCAGGTGCACCGCAGACCGGCACCACCCACCAGCGGAAGCCGGACGCGCGGCCCGTCGGTCCACTCCAGGTCGCTGCCCCCGGCTTTCGGCGCCCGCTGCAGCGTCGCGTGCATGGCCCGCGACCGCAGCAGCAGCCGGTCGGCCGTCGAGATCGCGTCGGCGGTGTCCCCCGGTGGGTCCTCGCCGCCTCGCAGGGCCACCGGACCGGTCACCGTCACCTGCACGTGTTCGGCGTCCGGGCGGCTGATCGTGGTGGTCCGCTCGGGCAGCGGCTGCACCCAGTCGGTGAGGGCGACCGGTGACAGTGCGGCGTCGGCGATCGAGTCGGGCTGGTAGCGGGCGACCGCGAGCCGCACGAAGGGCCACAAGCTGTCGCCCGGGTCGAGCGCGACATCGACGAACCACTCCTGCCGGTCGGGATGGTATTCCGGCCGGTAGCCGAAGACCTGCACGCGTGGCCTGCCGTCGAGGTCCACCAGCGTGACCGGGACCGCGCCGGTGACCGGCCTCCCCGGCTGCTCGACCACCAGCGCGCCGACCACCTGCAGCGCCAGGTCGGCGGGCCGCACCAGCGGCGGCCGGGTGGCGCTCGCCACCGTCCCTGTCGCCAGGGTGGGGTCGCGCCCCCACAGGCTGATCGTGTCGGCCGGGTCCTCGCCGCTCTCGGAGATCACGACGGCCAGCAGCTCGCCGTCGCCGGAGGAGTACCAGGGGCGCCGCAACCAGAGGCGCAGGCCGCTGCGCCGGGTCCGCCGGTAGGCGAACGGCTGGTCGGGCTCCGTGCCCTCCTCCCAGAGCAGCAGCGGCAGCGTCATGCCGAGCTGCGGCGCGGCCGGCCGGGCGGAGCTTTGCACCACCACCTCGCGGGGTGCGCCGAGCAACGTCGGGTCCTCCGGCGGCGGCAGCTCCGCCGGGGCGAAGAACTCCTGGTAGCGGGTGGTGCCCCGCGCGGCATACGTCACGCGGCGGGCGTGGGTGTCGCTGAAGGTGTGCAGGGCCCGGTGCATCTGCACCGTGACCTCACCGTCTCCGCCCGGCACGACCATGTCGGCCAGCCACAGCAGCCCGTAGCGCTCGTCCGCGCCCACGGGTGACTGGGTGACGACATCGGTGCGGTCGACGCGCAGGGGGCCGTCGGCGGCCAGGTCGTCCACCCATTCCGACCAGCGAGCCACCAGCGTGAGCCGCTCGGTGCTCGGGCCATGGACGTCCACCACGCCGGCGAGCGCGGCGACGGTCAGCCCGGCCGGGCGCAGCAGCACCCGCAGGCTGAGCAACTGCGGCGGGTGCACGGGTCGGGGCACGGCGTGGACCAGCCGCAGCTCCTCGGCCGGGGTCAGCCACCAGGTCCACCCCGCGACGGCGGCGCGGCGCAGCAACGCTCGGGCGGCGACGGTTTTCGCGTCCGGGGGCGTGTCCGGGTCGTCCGGCGCCGAGACGGGATGGCTGCGCCACAGACCGAGCACCTGCAGATCTTCCTCGTCCAGCGAGGACGAGACCGCGACACGCACCTGCTCGCCGGGGGGGACGGTCACCCGGATCTCGTTGCCGTCGACCCTCGCCCCCAGTTCTTCGCCTCCGGTCAGGAGCAACCGGTAGGTCCGCAGGTCGGGCCAGCTGCCGGTGAACGGCACGACGACCGCCTGCAGGACGCGCGGCTCGGGGAGGGTGTGCGGGCTCCCGGCGTCGAGGAAGACCAGGGCGATGCCACGCGCCAGGGGGTCGGGCAGGTAGGGAAGACGCAGCTCGTCCACATCGTGCACGACATACTGACCCTCGCCGAGAGGCGTGTCCCGGTGCGCCGTGATCTGGTCCAGCGTGACGGCGTGCTCGGTGTCGGCTCCGGGGCGGGACAGCAGCGCGATGTTCGGCTGCTGCACGAGCTCGCCCTCGTGGTCGAGGTCGGCGATCCACTCGTCGGTGAGTGTGCCGCGCTCGCGCAGCGCCCAGGCGAACGCCCGCTGGCGGTCCGTCTCGGTCACGGCGCCGAAGGCGAAGTCGAACCTGCCGTGCAGCTCCGCCTCGAACTGGCTGGTCTTCGGCGGCAGCACGTGCCGCTCCGAGGTCGGGCCCGGGCCGGAGTCGGGCGACGTCGGGTCCGTGCGGATCACCAGTCGGGCGAGCGACTCGCCGACGGTGAGTGCCTTCCGGGCCACCAGCACCGGAGCCGGCACCGGTGACCAGCGCAGGAAGGGTCGGGGCGTCGTCACGACGGGGGGTGCGTCCGTCGCCCCGACCGGTGCCGAGGTGTCGTCGATGTCGGCGAACCGCGCCGGGTCGATCTGCAGCTGCGGACGGACCCGCCACCGCGGGGTCGTGCGGGCGAGCCGTCCGACGGCGGCGCGGATCTCCTTGCGCGTGATCGGGACGGTGGAGGTGGCCGACGCCGCCTTGGTGGTCGCGCGCACCCGCTCACCCAGCGCGCTGGTCAGCCGGGCGGCCAGCTGTCGGTCGATGTCGCGGGCGCCCGTCATCGCCAGCGCAGGCAGCCGTGGCGTCGCCGGCGGTGTCGAGGTCGCGGTCGTCGCCACCGGGGTCACGACGCTCTCGGCGAGCCGAGCCAGCTCATCACCGTCATCGGTCTCGTCCGGGAGCAGGTGGAGCACGTCGTCCCGCACCTGGCCGAGCAACCCGTGCTGGTCGCGGTCGGCATACCGGTCGCGGAGCAGAGTCAGCTGCCGGTCAGCGGCCTCGACGGCGGCGGAATCGCCCTGGTGTGCGGCTGGCCGGGGGACGCTGTTGCCGGCCAGGTCGACGCCCCGGAGCCGGAAGGAGTACTCCCGGCCGTAGCGCAGCCACGGCAGCGAGCCCGGCGCCACGCTGGTCGTCACGTGCACCGGCCCGACCGGCTGGTCCGGTGGCTCGTCGAGCACCTGTTCCGTCCCGTCCTCGGCGTGCACCACGACCTTGCCGGGGCGAGGAGCGGACAGACTCCAGCCCTCCCACCCGGCCAGCACCTCGTGCAGCCGGTAGGGGCCGGCGCCCTCCGAGCGGTTCAGCCCGCCCACCTGCAGGAAGCCCTCGTCGTCGGCGGCGGCGAGCAGGATGGTGCCGTCGGCACTCGCGTCCACCCGGCGGGAGTGCAGCGAGTGCCACTCGCCGGTCACGTCGTCCCACACCTCGAGCCGGAGCCCGCGCACCAGCTCGTCGTAGCCGAAGGAGGCCGGCGTCGCCTGCTCCGAGTCGTCCTCGACCGGCACGGCAGCAGCCTCCTCGACCCGTTGCCGGGTGGCGTCGACGCGGTCGACCTGGGCGATGCCGAAACCCCCGGACCGCAGGGCTTTCGGGGCCGCGCCGGCCACGTCGCCGTTGAGCTCGGACGCGAGGGCCCGAGGGAGGGCGCGCAGGTGCTGCTCGAGTCCCA
>CAYRLV010000350.1:0-4340 GCA_964425155.1 uncultured Ornithinicoccus sp.
GCTCACCCAGGCCTTCCTACCGACGCACACCAACATCCTGGCGATCGACGCTCTCCTCGACCACAACGGCGCGGCGTTCGTCGACGTCATGAAGCACCTGTGCCTCCCCGCGATCACGTTGGGGTTGCTGCTGAGCGGCGTCTTCATCCGGCTCGTGCGGGTCAACGTGATCCAGACACTGCGCCACGACTACATCGAGGCCGCCCGCGCGCGCGGCATCCGGGAGCGGCGCGTGGTCTACCGGCACGCCTTCCGCAACGCCCTCGTCCCGGTGATCACCGTGATGGGCCTGCAGGCCGCGCTCCTGCTCTCCGGGGCCGTGCTGACCGAGGAGACCTTCAACTGGCCGGGCATCGGGCACACCCTCATCGACTACCTCAACCTGCGCGACTACACCGCGGTGCAGGGCATCATCACCGTCTTCGCGCTCGCGGTCGTCGCGATCAGCCTGGTGATCGATTTCATCAACGCCTGGGTCGACCCGAGGATGCGGTACTGATGGAGCCGACCTGGCTGCCGGAGGCGCACCGGTGACCGCGGGGATCGGCGCCGCGCCGGAGCAGTCGGCTGCGATCACGCCGACCTCCTCCGGCCGTTTCCCCACGGTCCGCCGCCTCGTCGCCCCGATCGCGGCGGCGCGAGGCCTGCCCCGCTGGCTGCTCTGGACGGGGGTCGGCATCGTCGCGCTGTTCGTCGCGCTGGCGGTCTTCGCTCCGTGGATCTCGCCCTACGGATTCGCCCAGTTCCGCACGGAATCCGGTACCTTCCCGAAGCTGTCCGCTCCGTCGGGGACGCACTGGTTCGGGGTCAACGTCATGCAGACGGACGTCTTCGCCCAGGTCGTCTATGGAGCCCGCACCGAGCTCGAGGTGGTCGTCCTCGCGGTGATCCTGTCCCTGGCCGTGGGGGTCCCGCTCGGCCTGGTGTCCGGCTGGGTCGGCGGTGCCACGGACCGGGTCCTGGTGCTGCTCATGGACGCGTTGTTCGCCTTCCCCTACCTGCTGCTCGCCATTGTCATCGCCTTCCTGCTGTCCAGCTCGCCGCTGGGTGGCGGCATCATCACGGCGGCCGTGGCGATCACCGTGGTCTACGTCCCGCAGTACTTCCGGGTGGTGCGCAACTCGGTGCTGTCGGTGCGCGAGGAGTCCTACGTCGAGGCCGCTCGCGCGCTCGGGGCGAAGCCGTTCACGATCGTGATGCGCTACATCTTCTCCAACGTCATCCAGACCGTCCCGGTCATCGCCACGCTCAACGCCGCCGATGCGATCCTCACCCTGGCCGGCCTGGGGTTCCTGGGTTTCGGCATCCAGCCGACGGTCGCCGCGGAGTGGGGGTATGACGTGCAGCGCGCCATCTCCGACATCGGCGCCGGCATCTGGTGGACCGCCGTGTTCCCGGGCGGTGCGATCGTGCTGCTGGTCACCGGACTCACCCTCGTCGGCGAGGGGCTCAACGACGTGATCAACCCGGTGCTGCGGCGGCGCACCTTCGGACGGGTCGAGCTGCCGGAGACCGAGGGAGGTGAGCAGTGATGGCGGGAGACCCCGTCCTGTCGGTCCGGGACCTGCACGTCTACTACGGCACCGAGGGCGGCACCGTCCGCGCCGTCGACGGGGTGAGCTTCGACATCGCCCCCGGTGAGGTGCTGGGGCTGGTCGGCGAATCCGGCTGCGGCAAGTCGTCGCTCGGTCGCGGCATCCTCGGCCAGCTACCGCCGGGAGCCAAGGCTGGCGGGACCGTGCTGTACGGGGAGCACAACCTCGTGGGGATGCCGGCACGCCAGCTGCGTCGACTGCGAGGTCCGGAACTCGGCCTGATCTTCCAGGAGCCGATGACCCGGCTCAACCCGCTGATGCGGGTTTCCGACCACTTCCTCGAGGTGCTCCGCACCCACGAGCGCGGGCTCTCCAAGCGCGAGATGCGGCGTCGTTCACTGGATGCCCTGGGCGCGATGGGCATCCCGCCCACCCGGTTCCGCGAGTACCCGCACGAGTTCTCCGGCGGCATGCGGCAGCGGATCATGATCGCCCTCGCCCTGGTGCTGCGGCCCCGACTCGTCGTGGCCGACGAGCCCACCACCGCGCTGGACGTCATCGTCGAGGCGCAGATCCTGGCCATCCTCGCCGACCTCAAGCGCAACTTCGACACGGCGCTGCTGCTGATCACCCACAACCTGGGCATCGTGGCCGAGGCGTGCGACCGCGTCGCGGTGATGTATGCCGGCCGGCTGGCCGAGGTGGGCGACGCCCGGGAGGTGTTCGCACACCCCGCGCACCCCTACACCCGTGAGCTGCTCGCGTCGACCATCTCGCTCGACACCGAGCGGCTGCACCACATCCCGGGGTCTCCGCCGGATCTCATCGACCCACCACCCGGGTGCCGGTTCCACCCCCGGTGCGCCGACGCGATGCGGATCTGTCCGCGCCAGGTCCCGCTCGAGGTCACCCTCGACCGGGCAGGGCGGGAGGCACACCGGGTGGCGTGCTGGCTGCACGGGCCGGCCGCGCGGATGACCGAGCCGGACGACCGTGACCCGCTGCCCCGGGAGGAGCACTCCGTTGCCGACGAAGCCTGAGTCCAGCCCCGCCGGCCCCCGGGCCGAACCGGGAGCGCCGCTGGTGGACGTGCGCGACCTGTCGGTGCACTTCGCGCTGCGTGGCGGCTTCCTGTCCCGGATGCTCGGGCGGGAGCACGGCTCGGTCCAGGCGGTCGACGGGGTGAGCTTCGCGTTGCACCGGGGTGAGGTCCTCGGCCTGGTGGGCGAGTCCGGTAGCGGCAAGACGACGCTGGGCCGCGCGCTGCTGCACCTGGCACCCATCACGGCCGGAGAGATCGTCCTCGACGGTCGCGACGTCGCCTCCCTGTCGGAACGCGACTTCCGGCCGCTGCGACGTCGGCTGCAGATGATCTTCCAGGACCCGCACGCCGCCCTCAATCCGGCGATGGACATCGGCACCGCGGTGGCCCACCCGTTGAAGATCCACGGACTGCACCTCGACCGGGCGGCCACGACCGCGCGGGTGCGCGGGGTGCTCGAACGCGTCGGCCTCACCCCGGTCGAGCAGTTCCTGCACAAGTACCCGGGTGACCTGTCCGGTGGGCAGAAACAACGGGCCGTGATCGCCCGGGCGATCATCCTCGGTCCCGACCTGCTGGTGGCCGACGAACCGGTGTCGATGCTGGACATGAGCGTGCGCTCCAAGATCCTCGAGCTGATGATCGGGCTGCAGCGCGACCTCGGATTGACCTACCTCTACATCACCCACGACCTGGCCACGGCCAAGTTCTTCTGCGACCGGATCGCCATCATGTACCTCGGCAGGATCGTGGAGATCGGTCCGGCAGCGGAGATCTACCGCCACCCTCGGCACCCCTACACCCGGGCGCTGCTGCACGCCATACCCGAGCCCGACCCGACGCGCGCCGTCCCCAGGGACGTGCCGCGTGGCGAGGTGCCGGACGCGGTCGCACCACCGTGGGGATGCCACTTCCATCCGCGGTGTCCGGCGGCGTTCGCCCCGTGCGGGTGGGAGTCGCGCGACCTGCGCATGCTGTTGGAGGACCGATGGACCCGGCTCGGGGAGGCCAGGTATGCGGCGGAGCGCCCGGTCCTGGGCTCACTCGACGCGCTCGACACGCCCACCACCGTGGCCAGCGTGCCCGCCGGGCCCGGGCACGACGGACAGGACGTGGTCGAGCTGCTCGAGGCGATCCGGGAGGATTCTGGGGACGACCCGCTGTGGAAGGGGGTCGCGCAGATCACGGCCGACGGCAACCGTGCCACCGTGCGGTTCCACGAGGGCACCGACCCGGTCCTCACTCCGGTGAACGGGAGTGCGGCGGCGTGCCTGCTCTACCCCGGCGCCGACTCCCGCACCGCATCACGGTGAGGAATCTTCGTGAGGTTCGGTGCCCTGTGAGGGTCCGAAACCTCACGAAGATTCCTCACGGAGATCGGGGCGGGGCGGCGGTGTGGTTGCCGCGGGAGCCGGGTTCTGGGAGATTCGCCGGGTGACACCGGAGGAATTGCGCGCGCACTGTCTCGCCAAGCCCGGAGCGTGGCCGGACGAACCCTGGGAGGGTGACTCGGTCGCCAAGGTGCACGACAAGATCTTCGCGTTCCTCGGCGCGACGAGCGTCGGCGTCAAGGCCGGGGCCACGCGGGACGAGGCGGACGAGTGGCTGGTGCGCTACCCCGACGACGCCAGCGTCATGGCCTACATCGGCCGATCCGGCTGGAACTCGCTGCGGATCGACGGCGCCATCCCGGACGACGAGCTCCTCGAGGCGGTCGACGCCTCGTATGACCGCGTGGTCGCCAAACTGCCGCGCAAGCACCG
>CAYRLV010000351.1:0-1886 GCA_964425155.1 uncultured Ornithinicoccus sp.
TCACCCGCAACCCGGCCACCGGTGAGAAGGAGCTGTATGGCGAGTTCCTCACCAATGCGCAGGGCGAGGACGTCGTGGCCGGCATCCGCACCCCACGGCACCTGTCCGAGATGGAGGACGTGCTGCCCGGCGCCTACCGCGAGCTGCTCGACACGATGCAGAAGCTCGAGGAGCACTACGGCGACATGCAGGACATCGAGTTCACCGTCGAGGAGGAGAAGCTCTACCTGCTGCAGACCCGCAACGGCAAGCGCACCGCGTCGGCCGCCTTCAAGGTCGCCCGCGCCCTGGTGGACGAGGGCGTCATCGACCAGAAGGAGGCGCTGCGCCGGATCGAACCGGCCCAGCTCGACCAGCTGCTGCACCCGGCGATCGACCCGGAGCACGGCGCCACGCCGCTGACCAAGGGACTCAACGCCTCCCCCGGCGCCGCCGTGGGTGAGGTCGTCTTCGACGCGGACGTCGCCGAGCAGCGCGGCAAGGCCGGTGACGCGGTGGTGCTGGTGCGCTGGGAGACCGCACCGGACGACATCGCGGGGGTCATCGCCTCGCAGGGGGTGCTCACCGCGCACGGCGGTATGACGTCGCACGCCGCCGTGGTCGCGCGCGGCATGGGCAAGCCGTGCGTCGCGGGCGCCTCGGCCGTCAAGATCGACGCCGAGGCCGGCACCCTCACCATCGGCTCGACCGTGCTGCGGGAGGGCGACACCATCACGTTGGACGGGTCCACCGGCGAGGTCTTCGAGGGCGCCCTCGACCTGGTGCCGCCGCAGATCAACGAGGACTTCGAGACCATCGTCGGCTGGGCCGACGAGATCCGCCGCCTGGGCGTGCGCGCCAACGCCGACACCGGCGAGGACGCCAAGCGCGCCCGGGAGTTCGGCGCCCAGGGCATCGGCCTGTGCCGCACCGAGCACATGTTCATGGACGAGGCCCGGCTGCCCGCCGTCCAGCGGATGATCCTCGCCGAGGACGAGGACGCGCGCGCCGCGGCGCTCGCCGAGATCCTGCCGATGCAGCAGTCCGACTTCGAGGCCATCTTCGAGGCGATGTCCGGGCTGCCGGTGACGGTGCGGCTGCTCGACCCGCCGCTGCACGAGTTCCTGCCCGACCTGGTCGACCAGGCGCTGCTGGTGCAGCGGCTGGAGATCGAGGGCGGCAAGGGCGCCGAGCTGGAGGAGGCCCGGCACCTGCTCGGCCGGATCCGCAAGCTGACCGAGATGAACCCGATGCTCGGCACGCGTGGCGTCCGGCTGGCGCTGATGTACCCCGAGATCCCGGAGATGCAGGTCCGGGCGATCGTGCGGGCCGCGCTCGCGGTGCGCGCCAAGGGCGGTGACCCGCAGGTCGAGATCATGGTCCCGCTGGTGGCGTTCGACGAGGAACTGCGCCGGATGCGCGAGCTGATCGAGGAGACCGTCGCCGCCGAGCTGTCCGGCAGCGAGCAGCAGCTCGAGTTCCCGGTCGGCACCATGATCGAGCTGCCCCGGGCCGCGGTCTGCGCCGGCGAGATCGCCGAGCACGCCGACTTCTTCAGCTTCGGCACGAACGACCTGACGCAGACCGGCATCGGCATCTCGCGGGACGACGCGGAGGGCGCGTTCCTCGCGGCCTACGTCGACGAGGACATCGTGCCGGCGAACCCGTTCTCCTCGATCGACCAGGACGGCGTCGGCGGCCTGGTGCAGCTCGGCACCGAGCGCGGCCGGGCGGTGAAGGACCACCTCAAGGTCGGGGTCTGCGGCGAGCACGGTGGCGACCCGGCCTCGATCGGGCTGTTCAACCGGATCGGGCTCGACTACGTGTCGTGCTCCCCCTACCGGGTGCCGATCGCGCGGTTCTCCGCCGCCCGGGCCGTCCTGGACGCCGAACACCAGGCCTGACCT
>CAYRLV010000351.1:1986-4338 GCA_964425155.1 uncultured Ornithinicoccus sp.
CGCGTCGGGTTGACCCTCGACCAGGTCGAGGGGGCAGAGTGCTCGGCATGGACGAGGGCCTGCTGAGCATCGGCGCGCTGTCCGACGCCAGCGGGCTCGGCGTGAGCGCGCTGCGCTTCTACGACAAGGCGGACGTGCTGGTGCCGGCCGCGGTCGATCCGGACACCGGCTACCGGCGCTACCACCCGACACAGGTGCGCACGGCGCGATTGGTCGCGGGGTTGCGCCGGATCGGCATGCCCGTGGCCGAGATCCGGGTGGCGGTCGAGCAGCTGTCCGACACCGGAACGGTGGAGGAGTTGCTGGGCGCCCACCTGCGCCGGTTGGAGCACGGCCTGGCCGACGCCCGGCGGGAGGTCGAGCGGCTCCGCCAGCTGCTCGGTCCCGGCCACGCGCCCACCTCGGCCGCCCTGCGTGCCTCCGACCTGGGGCGTGCCCTCGACACGGTCCGCCACGCGGTCGGGTCGGACCCGGAGTTCCCCGCGCTGGCCGGCGTGCTGGTCGAGCTCTCCGAGGACGCCTGCCGGCTGGTCGCCACGGACCGGTACCGCCTGACCGTCGCGGTGGCCGCGACGCTCCCGGGGGCCGACCCTCCCCCGGTGAGTGAGACGCCACGGGCCCCACACCCGGTGCGGGCCGCCCTCGTGCCGGTCGATTTCGTCGACCGGGTGCGCGACCTGCTGGGCACGGCCACCACCGAGCTGCGAGACGACAGGACGACGGACCGGATCGGGGTGGCCGCGAGGCCGGCCGACACCGTCCACTCCACAGCACCCCCCGACGAAGTCACCCTCGTGCTGTCGTCGGAGCAGGTGGAGCTGCGCCGGGGCGAGCAGCGACTCGCCTGCGCTCCGCTGGACCTCGAGTTCCCCGACTACCGCCGGCTGCTGCCGTCCGACGACCTGGTGCCGCACGCGAGCCTCGACCTGACCACCGCGCAGGGGGACCTGGCAGCGGCGCCCGCGTCCCGTCATACCGAGCACGTGGTCATCGGCCGGCGGGGTGAGGAGCTGCGCCTCGTCGAGGAACCGGATCCGGACGAGCCCGTGGTGGCTGTGGACCGGGAGTTCCTGCTGCAGGCCGCAGACGCCCTCGGGCCGGGCCAGCTGCACCTCGACCTCGACGGTCCGATCGCGCCGCTGGTCATCCGGTCGGCGGACGAGCGGGCGCTGTCGCTGCTGATGCCGGTGAGGCGCGAGGAATGAGCGTCCTCGTCCACCTGTGCCGCGACTGCGGCCACCCGGCGTCCTGGCACAGCCCGCGCGAGCGCGGTTACCTGCGGTGCCCGTGCTGCCTGGCCGCGGACGGCACGATCGATCCGGATCCGGTGCTCCGCGAGACCTACACCAGCCCCGGCGGCCGACCGGAACCGCTGTATGCCCCTGGCACCGTGCGCAACGCCGGCACCATGCACGCCGAGCGGCTGTGCGACTGCGCCCGGTGCCGGGAGGCAGCCGGTTCGGTCTTCGCGGCGCGCCCCGCCTGACGGCTCCTCGGCCGGACGGCCCGCCGGCCGGACTCGACGGATCGACCGATCACGCGATCGGTGGCGTCGCGCGGCGATCGGCCGCACCACGGCACCGTCGAGGTGGTCAGTCGTGGTCTGGCAGGATCGCGGCATGACCATCTCCCGGCCCGTTGTCGTGGCGGTGGCCCGGGACGGGGAACACCGGTTCGGCAAGCCGACCACGTCGCGCATCCGCCTGCTCGAGGGCCTCGGGGTCGAGGGCGACGCCCACCTCGGGCGCACCGTCCAGCACCTGTCCCGCGTGCGTCGTGACCCGACCGTGCCGAACCTCCGCCAGGTGCACCTGATCCACGCCGAGCTGCACGACGAGCTGAACGGCCGGGGGTTCGACGTCGCCCCGGGCCAGATGGGCGAGAACGTCACGACCCGCGGCCTCGACCTGCTGGGACTCCCCCGTGGGACCCGGCTGACCCTCGGCGGCGCCGTGATCGAGGTGACCGGGCTGCGCAACCCCTGCACCCAGCTCGACGACTTCCGGCCCGGCCTGATGCGCGCCGTGCTCGACCGTGACGAGGAGGGCAACCTCATCCGCAAGGCCGGGGTGATGGCCATCGTGCTCGAGGGCGGCGAGGTCGCGCCCGGGGACGCCATCACGGTCACGCTGCCGGACGGGCCGCGCGCACCCCTCGCAGCGGTCTGACCCGGCCCGGGGCCACCACCCGACCGGTGGCTCGGCCCCGCGTCGAGCAGCGGCACCGACGAAAGTAGGGGTCCGGTGGCCGCGCGTCGAGACACAAGTCGGATGACGGAGCGGAAACCGGTCCGGCAGGCTGGAGTCATGCTCGGGAAGCACACGCCATACGGACACGGGGTCACCAGGTGAC
>CAYRLV010000352.1:0-4313 GCA_964425155.1 uncultured Ornithinicoccus sp.
CGATCCGCTGCGCGCTCTTGGGCCCGACGCCGGGCAACCGGCCGAGCTCGTCGATCAGGTCCTGGACCACGCCTTCGTACACACACCGAGCCTAAGCCCTGGAGCGAGTCTGATGGCGCGTCTCCTCCGCGTCAGGTGTCGGTGGGGTGCTCGTTGTAACGGCCGGCCAGCTCCTGCCCCGACATGGCGTGGATGGCCTCCATCACCTCGTCGGTGATCGCTCGGCGCGCCCGGCCGGTGGGCACCCCGTCGAACCGGGACCCGACGGTGATGGGCGGGCCGAACTGCACCGACACCTTGCGCACCCGCGGGATGCGTGAGTCGCCCGGCTGGATGTGCTCCGTCCCGGCGAGGGCCACGGGGACGATCGGGGCGCCGGACTTCATCGCCAGCCAGGCCACGCCGGTCTTGCCGCGGTAGAGACGGCCGTCGCGCGAGCGGGTGCCCTCCGGGTAGATGCCGAACCCCTCCCCCGTGGAGAGGATCTCCAGGGCCCGGTCGAGCGAGGCCTGGGCCGACCGGGTGTCGTCGCGGTCGACCGGCACCATCCCGGTGGCCGTGAACCACCACCGCACCAGCAGACCGCGCAACCCCTTGCCGTGGAAGTAGTCGTCCTTCGCGAGGAACACGACGCGGCGCGGGCACACGAACGGGATGACCGCACTGTCGGCGAACGCCAGGTGGTTGCTGGCGATGATGAACGGCCCGTGGTCGGGGATGTGGTCGCGGCCGGTGACCCGCGGGCGGTAGAGACCGCGGGCGAACGGGCCGAGGATCAACTTGGCGAAGAGGTAGATCACGTCGTCCTCCTCGGCGGTTTCGAGGCGACCTGCGCCGACCGGGGGCGCCGGTCGACGCAGTGGCCGCTGGTGCCGGCCCGGCTGCTGTCGATGTCCCCCACAACATACGACCCCGGGACAGCAGTGTGACAGGACGTGTCCGTGGCCCTCCACGGCACGTCCTGCCACGACGCCCGGCACCGCCGCCGGTGACCCGGTGGATCAGCGAGCGCCCGCCAGGATCCGGCCGACGTGATCGTCCGAGAAGAACTCGGGCACCGGCATCGTCCCGGCGATCATGCTGACGAAGCTGTCCATCGCCTCCTGGTTGCCGACCATCGCCCCGAACAGCTGCGCCTGCTGCGGTGAGGGAGGGGCGACCGCCGCCAGCTGACAGGTCAGGTCGTACATCGGCAGGGTCGTCTCGTCGCGCCTGCGCTGGTAGCCGACCATCGCCTCGTCGTCTCCCGGTCCGTCCGACCGCGCCGCGTGCCAGGCCCCGGCCACCAGCTCGGCGTCCCGGAACGCGTTGGTGATCCCCTGTGCCGTGCACGGGTCCTGGTCGTGGCCGGCGTCGCCCACCAGGACCCACCCGGGCCCGTGGGAGGCGCGGTAGAAGTTCGGCACGGAGATGCCGATGAAGCGCGACTCCCGCGTCGCGTCGCCGATCCGGTCGGCGTACTCGGGGACCAGGCCCACGGCGGCGAGATAGTTGCCCTCGACGTCGCGCCGGAACTCCTCCATCTCGGCCCGTGGGAGCGCGACGACCAGGCAGTTCAATCCGTCATGGGTCGGCATCCCCGCGATGGCCCGGTCGGGCCGGAAGTGGACGTCGAAGGTCGGCACCGGCAACCCGCTCCAGTAGGCGTAATAGCAGACGGACTGCGCCGGGACCTCCCGATAGGTCGCGGCCCCGACCGCGTCGGCCACCACGGAGTGCCGCCCGTCGGCGCCGACCACGAGGTCGGCGCGCACCTCGACCGGCGCGGACCCGGAGCGCGTGCCCCGCCCACGGACCCCGACGACCACGCCGTCCTCGACGAGGACGTCCTCCACGGTCCACCCCTCCCACAGCTCGGCCCCGGCGTCGGTCGCGCCGTCGACCAGGATCTGGTCCAGCACGGTGCGCCGTGGCCCGTAGGCGAGCGCCGTCCCGGACGTCGTCGGTCGGGGCGAGCCGCTCAGCGTGAACGGTCCGAAGTCGAAGCTGTAGCCGGGGATCGCCGGGCAGCCGCTGGCCACCACGCTGTCCAACAGGCCCCACCGCGCCAACGCCTCGATCCCCGGCGGGTGCACGAGGTGGGTGGAGATGGTGTCGCTCGGGAACACCCCCTTGTCCACCAGCAGCACGCGGTGGCCCGCCCGGGCCAACAACATCGCGGTGGGCGACCCTGCGCACCGCGCCCCCACGACGATCACGTCATATGTCCTGGTCATCGGTCACTCCCGCCGTCGGTTGCACCCACGATGACGACCGGACGTTTCACCGACCTTTCACGGGCACGGCCCTGGCGCAGGCCGGGATGCCGACGCAAAGCGGTCGGTCAATCTGCCCGGGGGTGGCGCAGCGGTCGGCCCGCCCCCTCCAGGCTCGCTACTGGTCGAACTCGCCGATGACGGTGCCGCCGAGGACGTTCTCGATGACCGGTTGGCCGACGGCTCCGACATCCTCGATGTCCTCGTCGTCGCGACTCACCTGGCTGTCGTCGGTCGACGCCTCCTCGGGCGCCGGGCGCTTGGCCTCCGAGGCCACCGCCTGCATCGCCCGCTGTCGTGGACTCTCCGTGCTGGCAGGCTGGTCCGCCGCGCTCGGCGTATGCGGGGCCTCACCCGGCGGGGGAGCCGCGCCTGCCTGCCCCGTGCGGCCCTGGTCCGTGCCGCCCTCGCCGGTCGCCCAGTCGGGTGGCGGCGTGGACGCCGCCACCTCGCCCCAGTCGGAGCGCTCCGACTCCTCCCACCCGGAGGACGGGCTGAGCCCGGACGCACCCGGGTCGCCGCCGGGCGGCCTCGCGCCACCCCGGTCGTCCCCGGGTCCACCTGCGGCATCCGGCCCGGCGCCCCCATCACGCGCGGGCGGCGGCGCCGCCGGGGCTGCGGCGGGCGCGGACGGCGCCTCGGGCTGGCCGGGCTCCGGTGGTCGTCCCTCGACGGTGGTGTCGACCCCGAGCACCTCGATCAGCGCCTGCCGCACGATCTCGGCGTGCGGTCCCCTCCGGAAGGTCTCGGCGATCCCGACCGTGCCGATGCCGAGCAACAGCCGCCGCCCGTCGTAGTCGAGCACCTGAGCGTGCTGGCTGAGCAGGGTCCAGGTGACCCGCTTGATGGTGAAGATCTTGTCGAGCACGTCCGGCCAGGACCGCCGGATCGCCTCGGTGTCGACGCCACCCGGGCCGCGCGCCGTGGAGGCCTGCTCGGACTCCACCGGGACCTCCGCCTCGGGTGCGGGGGCGCGGTCCTGCCCACCCGCGGCCGCGTCGGGGGCACCGGACGAGGGAGGTGCCGTCTCCGGTGCAGGCTCGGGGGCCGGCTCGGTCGCACCGGCGTCAGCGGACGGCATCCCGGGGACCTCCGGCACCGAGGCAGTGCCGGGTTCCGGCGTGGCCTCGGGTGACGAGGGTTGGGGGCGCGACGACGGCGAGGAGCCGGGCTCCGGCTGCCGCGACCGCCTCGGTTGCTGGGTCGTCGGGGCCGCGGGCGAAGCGGACGCGCGACTGGGCGCGGGTGGTGCGACGGCGGTGTCGGTCGACGTCCCCCCGCCGCCCATCGCGAGGCGACGTTCGAGCCGGTCGAGCCGCGCCGCATACCCACTCTCGCCGGAGGCGCCGGGCAGGAGCACGCGGGCGCAGATCAGCTCCAGCTGCAGACGGGGCGCGGTGGCCCCGGTCATCTCGGTCAGCCCGGTGTTGACGATGTCGGCGGCGCGGGACAGCGCTCCCGGGCCGAACGCCGCGGCCTGCTGCCGCATCCGCTCGAGCTGGTCCTCGGGCACGCCGCGCAGCACCGACGCGGCACCGTCGGGCACCGCCGCGACGATGATCAGGTCGCGCAGCCGCTCGAGCAGGTCCTCGACGAACCGGCGCGGGTCGTGGCCGGACTCGATGACCCGGTCGACCTGCCGGAAGACCGCGCCCCCGTCGGCCGCCGCGAGCGCGTCGATGGTGGCGTCGAGCAGCTCGCCGTCGGTGAAGCCGAGCAGCGCGGCGGCCCTCTCGTAGGTGAGGCCTCGCTCGTCCGACCCGGCGATCAGCTGGTCGAGCACCGAGAGCGAGTCACGGACCGAGCCACCGCCGGCGCGCACCACGAAGGACAGCACCCCCGGCTCGACCGAGACACCCTCGGCCTCGCACAGCTGTTCCAGGTAGCCCTGCAGCCGCGCGGGCGGCACCAGCCGGAACGGGTAGTGGTGGGTGCGCGAGCGGATCGTGCCGATGACCTTCTCCGGCTCGGTGGTCGCGAACACGAACTTCACGTGCTCGGGTGGCTCCTCGACGATCTTGAGCAGGGCGTTGAAGCCCTGCGTGGTGACCATGTGCG
>CAYRLV010000353.1:0-4309 GCA_964425155.1 uncultured Ornithinicoccus sp.
TGGTGGCGACGACCGTGCCCGGCCTGCTGCCGCAGTGGCGCGAGATGGACCGGCGCGAGTTGGACCGGCGCGACCGGCGCGACGCCTCGACCCCGCGCGCGACCGGACACCACGTCGGCGAGTGCACTCGTGCTCCGGACCCGAGTTCGCTCTCGGGCCGGGTGTCCGGTCAGTCGGGGACGGTTGACCGCACGTAGGCCCGGGGGCTCACGCCGTGCACCCGCTTGAACGCGGTGCTCAGCGAGAAGGCGTTGCCGTAGCCCACCTGCCGCGCCACCGAGGCCACCGTCGCGTCCGGGGCCGCGAGCAGGTCGGCGGCGAGGGCCAGCCGCCAACCGGTCAGAAACGCCATGGGCGGTTCGCCGACACGCTCGGTGAACCTGCGGGCGAAGGTCGCGCGGGACAGACCGCACGCGGCGGCCAACGACTCCACCGTCCACGGGTGCGCGACCTGGTGGTGGATCAAGCCGATCGCCTTCCCCACGATCGGGTCATCCTGTGCGGCGAACCACGCTGGCACGTCTACGGATCCACGGCTGAACGCCTGCCGCAGACAGGTCACGAGCAACAGGTCGAGCAACCGGTCGAGCACGGCCTCCTGCCCCGGTCCCTCGCGGCGGATCTCAGCGCCGAGCAGGTCGACCACGGGCGAGTCGAGCGCCGGCACCACCAGCTGGTCGGGCAGCGCCCCGAGCACGCGCGCGCCGATCTCGGTCGCTCGCTCATAGGTCCCGATCAGCATCACCGTCGAGCCGTCGGTGGTGTTGCCCCAGGTGCGCACGCCCAGCGACAGGGTCTCGTCGAGCAGGTGGCCCTGCGGGTCCACGCAGACCTGCCCCGGCAGGATCCGGATGTCCGCGGGCGTGTCCGCCCGGTCGGATACCCGGTATGGCGACGGGCCGCGTGCCAGGAGCACGTCACCGCGCGCGAGGGGCACCGGCCCGGCGGCACCGGTGAGCACGGCCGCCCCGCGGGTGACGACGGCCACCGACAGCGGGGCCTCGTCCTCGATACTGATCGACCAGGGCGGCGCGAAAACCGCCCTCAGCAGGAAGGCGCGCTGCGCGCGTGGCCCGTCCAGCAATCCGGCCAAGGCGTCCACAGTGAGACGATCACACATGTATACGAGCGGGTCAACCATAGCCATCGTCTCGAACCATCTCGAGGCTGGTGGACATGGACCTCACCACCAATGCCGTCGTCCCCGAACTGCTGACCGCCGGCTCCCGCAGAGGCGCGGCCGCCTCCCTCCTCCCTGCGGCTCGGGTCGCCGCGGGTCTGCTCGCCGGCGTGTTCCTCGCCTTCGCGGTCGGGGTCATGCCGGCGCTGCGTGCCCTCGACGACTGGACCTTCGTGCCGGTGATGAACCGGATCAACGAGGTGATCGTCAATCCCGCCTTCCTGCTCGTCTTCCTCGGCGCCCCGGCGCTGGCCGCCGCGCTACTGCTCGTCGAGCGCTCCCCTCTCACCGTCGCGGGCGCGGCGCTGGCTGTGGTGACTCTCGTGATCACCATCGCCTGGAACGTCCCGCTCAACAACGATCTGGCGGCCGTGCCCCACGATGGCGCGATGGACCTGGCCCGCGCGCGCTTCGAGACCTCCTGGACGGTGGGCAACATCGTCCGGACGGTCACCGGCACGGCAAGCTTCGTCTGCCTGGTGCTGGCCGGCGAGGGAGCCACCCGGTTGCCCTGAGGCAGCCCGCGCCGACAGACTCGCGGCCATGAGCCCGCCACGCAACACGCCGCTTGGCTCGGACGCTTCGCGGGGACGCGCCCTGAGCGCACCCGGCCGCCAGGACTCGGCCCGACCGATCGCCCTGGTGACCGGGGTCGGCCGCACCGTCGGCATCGGCGCCGCCATCGCGACCCGGCTCGCCTCCGACGGCTGGGACGTCGCCACCACCCACTGGTCCGCGTATGACGACCGGATGCCTTGGGGTCGTGACGACACTGACGTCGAGCGGGTCGCCACCGCGGTCCGGGCGGCCGGAGCCCGCACGGTGAATGTCTCCGCGGACTTCGAGCAGCCGGAGTCACCGGCGCAGGTGTTCGACCACGTCGAGCGCGACCTCGGCCCGGTCACCGCCTTGGTGATGTGTCACTGCGAGTCGGTCGACTCCTCGATCCTGGACACCACGGTCGAGAGCTTCGACCGGCACTTCGCGGTCAACGCGAGGGCCAGCTGGCTGCTCCTGGCGGAATGGTCCCGGCGCCTGCCGGACGCGGTGGTGGCGTCGGGCCGCGGTCGCGTCGTGGCGTTGACCAGCGACCACGCGGTGCACAACCTCCCCTACGGCGCGAGCAAGGCTGCTCTCGACCGGATCGTCCTGGCAGCGGCCCGAGAGCTGGCGCACCAGCGGATCACCGCGAACGTGGTCAACCCCGGGCCCGTCGACACCGGCTGGATGAGCGACGAGCTGCGCGAGCAGATCCTGGCCGCCCAGCCCCGCGGTCGCGGCGGCCGGCCGAGCGACACCGCCGCGCTGGTGTCCTTCCTCTGCTCGCCCGACGGGGAGTGGATCAACGGACAGCTGCTGGCCAGTGACGGCGGCCTGCACGCCTGACCCCCCGCGACCGGACACCCCTTTCGCGAGCGCACCCGCACTCCAGACCTCGAGTGCACTGACCGAACGGGTGTCCGGTCAGTGCAGGTGGGCCGCGAAGAAGGCCTCGATCCGGCCCCAGGCATCGGCAGCGGCGGACGGCTCGGGCCCCATCCCGAGGACCTTCATCACCGGACGCAGCGGCCGTGGCCCGGACATGGCGTCGCTCAGGAACGCGTGGCCCGCCCCCGGATACTCCTTGACATCGTGCGGCACCCCGGCCCGGGCCAGCCCGTCCTCCAGTCGTCCGGCCGCCCCGCGCAGGCCGAAGTCCTTGCCGCCGTAGCTTCCGACGACGGGACAGGCCCCCTCGAGGACGGGGTCGAGCTCCTGCGGCACCTGCCCGTAGTTGACCGAGCTGACGTCGAAGCCGCGCCCCGCCGTCAGCAGGGCGAAACCACCACCCATGCAGAAGCCGATCACCCCGGTCCGACCGGTGCACGACTCGTGGCCCACCAGCCACTGCCGCGCCGCCTCGAGATCGGCGAAGGCCCGGCCCTGCCCGCTGTGCAGGGCGCGGACGGTGGCGCGCAGGCAGCGACGGGCACCGCCGGCGGAGAACAGGTCGGGCAGGATCGTGAGGTATCCGGTGGCCGCGAGCCGGTCCGCCTGACGGCGGATGACGTCGTCGATGCCGAAGATCTCGTGGACGACCACGACCCCGGGCCACGGGCCGGGACCGTCGGGAGTCGCGACATACGCCCGCAGTCCGGGCGAGACGCCAGGGACGTCGGTGTGGTCGGCGAGGTCGATCATCGTCACGGGGTCTCCCTCCGCAGGTGATGGCCACACCCTAGGGTGCGATCAACGTGCACCACCGCCAAACCGCGGATCCCGTGACGCCGAAGCGCCTCTCACTCCGCCGAGGGACTCCACAGGCGCTTCGTGTAGGACTCCTCCAGCCCGGCCTCGACCTGCTCGTCGGTCCGGTCGGGTCCGGGCTCGGCGTGCCGGTCCTCCGGGCCGGGAAGGCGCATGTGGTCGGCGAGCACGGCGCCCATCCGCGGGAGTTCGTCACGCACCGGCCACGACTCCGGCTCCCACAGCCGGGACCGTTTGAACGCCTTGCCGCAGTGCACGAAGGCCGCCACCACGTCCACGACCAGGGCGCCCCACGGGAGCCGGCCGTCGATGGCCGTGGCCCGACGGAGCTCCTCGTCCTGGCTCAGCCGGGCCGGGCCCTCGATCCGGAGGGTCTCGATCACTCCCGGGACCATGATGAGCAGCGCGGCATACGGGTTCTCGGCGAGGTTCTGCGCCCCGTCGAAGAGCCGGTTGCCGGGTAGCTCTCCCAGGGCGATTTGCGTCGGGGAGAGCACCCGGATGAAGCCGGGCGGGCCGCCACGGGGGCTGGCGTCGCACCGCCCGTCGGCTGCGGCGGTCGCGACGACGGCGAAGGGAGAGAGTGCCAGGATGCGCTCGCAGTTGGCATCCAGCTCGCGAATCGCCTTGTAGCTGGCGGCTTCTCCCGGCTGCCCCAGCTGGGCTCGCAGCCTGTCACGGTCGACGGCGGTGTCGTGGCTCATCCCCCGACCGTACGCCGTGCCGGACCACGCCGCGCAGGACTCGCGCGTCGCGCCGAGCAAGTGCGGAGCCCGCAGCCAGGATTCGGAGTCGTCACCGGCGCGCGCTGCCCGCGCCCGCCTTCCTATGCTGAGGCGCATGAGCGATTACGAGGCTGCCGAGGACCGTTACGACTCCATG
>CAYRLV010000354.1:0-4299 GCA_964425155.1 uncultured Ornithinicoccus sp.
TCCGGCTGCGCACTCGTGGGCGCCGGTGACAGCACGGTGATCTCGGTGATCTCCTCGCCGAACAGGAACCGTGCCACGTCCACCTCGTGCACCATCGAGTCGCGCACGATCATCTCCGAGCGGAAGGTGTCCGGCTGGTCCTTGTTGCGGTGCGTGTTGTGCAACAGAAGCAGGCGTCCGAGGTCCCCGGACTCGAGAGTGCGCTTCATCGCGGCGTATTCGGGGTCGAAACGCCGCATGAAGCCCACCTGCACCAAGGGACGTCCACCCTTGGCCTCCGCCTCGACGAGCCGGAGCGACGACTCCGAGTCCATGGTCAGCGGCTTCTCGCACAGCACCGCTTTGCCGTGCTCCAGGCAGGCCAGCACCTGCTCCTCGTGGACGGACCCCGGGGACGCCAGGATCACCCCGTCCACCTCGTCGTCGGCCACCAGGGCGAGCGGATCGTCGATGACACGGGCACCGTCGAACCGGCCGGCGAGGGCGGCGGCGCGCTCCCGATCCGGGTCGGACACCGCGATCAGCTCGGCGCCTGCGGCCCGCAGTGCGACCCGTTCGGCATGATCTGCGCCCATGGCGCCGACCCCGACCACTCCGACCCGCCACGGCCTGCGCGCCACTACTCTCCCTCCGCGAGCGCTCGTTGCTCCTTCGCCAGCTCGTGCTGGATCTGCTCGAGCTCCGCGCCGCCGGACATCTCCCGGATGAGGTCCTGACGGGAGATGTCGTCCTTGTGGTGGCTCGCCACGCATCGCCCGCGGTTCAGGATGACGAAGCGATCACCCACCATGTGCGCGTGCGCCGGGTTGTGCGTGATGAACACGACGGCGAGCCCGCGGTCCCGGGCGCGGGCAACGTACTTGAGCACCACGCCCGCCTGCCGCACGCCCAGGGCCGCTGTGGGCTCGTCCAGGATCAGCACCCTGGCCCCGAAGTGGATGGCGCGGGCGATCGCCACCGACTGCCGCTCACCCCCGGAGAGCGTGCCGAGCGCTTGCTCGGGGTCCCGGATGGCGATGCCCATGTCGCCGATCTCCTTCGTGGCCACCTCCTTGGCCAGACCCGTGTCGAAGCGACGGAACGGCCAGACGCCCTTGCGGGGCTCGGCGCCCAGGAAGAAGTTCCGCCAGATCGACATCATCGGCACCATGGCAAGGTCCTGGTAGACCGTGGCTATCCCGGCATCGCGGGCCTCGATCGGCGAGGTGAAGCGGCGCTCCTCCCCGTCCAGCAGCAGGGCTCCCTCATCGGGTTGGTGGAAGCCGGACAGGATCTTGATCAGGGTGGACTTGCCCGCACCGTTGTCCCCGAGGATGCAGGTGACCTCTCCGGCGTCCACCTCGGCGGAGACGTCGCGGAGCGCGATGACCCTCCCGAAGTACTTGGAGACGTCCCGGAGCTCGAGCACTGACTGACTCATCGCGGGGCCCCCACGAGGTATGGGAGCGAGCCCGCGAGCGGAGAACATCGTGGGGTGAACCTCATCTCGGGGTCCCCGCGAAGTATCGGAGCGAGCCCGCGAGCGGAGAACTTCGTGGGGTGGTAGCTCATACCCGTCCCTCCTGGTAGCGCCGAATGGAGTTGTTCACCAGCACGGCGAACAGGAGCATCACCCCGAGGAAGAGGAAGAACCAGTTGCTGTTCCACCCGGCGAACGGGATCCCGATCTGGGCCATGCCGAAGATGAGCGCACCGACCGAGGCCCCGATCACCGAGCCGTAGCCGCCGGTGAGCAGGCAGCCACCGACGACCGCCGCGATGATGTACTGCAGCTCCAGCCCCACCCCCTGGGCGGAGGTCACCGAGGTGAACCGCAGGGCCGTGATCATCCCGACCAGCCAGGCGGCCGTCGACGTGCCGATGAACAGCAGGATCTTGGTGCGCGCCACCGGCACACCCACGCTGTGCGCCGCCGTCGCGTTGCCCCCGACGCTGAAGATCCAGTTGCCGAACTGGGTGCGGAGCAGGATCCAGGACCCGAGCACGGTCAGCCCGACCCACCAGAGGACCGCGGCCTGGATCTGGAAGTCCCCGAGGTGGATCGTGCTGCCGAAGATCGCATGGGGAAGGTCGAAACCCGAGGCCTGGTCGATGTTGTCCACCCGGACCGTCCGCGTGACGGCTTGGGCCACGCCCTGATTGAGCCCCTGGAGACTGAAGAACATGCCCAAGGTGACGATGAAGCTGGGCAGCTTGGTCTTGACCACCAGGAGTCCGTTGAACAGGCCCACCGCCACTGCGAAGACCAGAGACCCCAACATCGCCAGCCAGATGTTCCAGTGCAGGTTGACGGCCAGCAACCCCATGCAGAGTCCGGTCGAGCCGGTCATCACACCGGCGGACAGGTCGAACTCTCCTCCGACCATCAGCAGTGCCACGGCGACGGCGACGATGCCGAGGGTCGACGCGGGGTCGAGCCACGTCCCGACGCCGCTGGGCGTGCTGAACTGCGAGGTGTACAGCGTGAAGAACAGGTAGACGGCTATGGCCCCCGCGACGGCGCCCAGGCTCGGTCGGCTGAGCAGCCGTTGCACCGCCGTTGTCTGGCGGAGCCGGTCATCCGGCGCTGGCGCCGGGGTCGACGAATCCTCGGGGCCGGCACCTGGGTCCGGGTCGTCCACGACAGCTCGCTCTGTTCCACCTTTGGCCATGACAGTCCTTGTTCTGGGGCTTGGTCTGTGGATCACTGCCGGGCGCCGCGAGGCGCCCGGCAGTGGGTGACGTCGATCAGCAGTTGCCTCGATCCACGCAGGCACTGATCTTGTCCACATTGGTCTTGTCGACGTAGCTGGGACCGGTGAGGACGGGCTTGCCGCCGCCCGGCAGCAGGCCGTCATCCAGGTACAGGTTCAGCATGCCGACGGGCAGGTACCCCTGCAGGTACGGCTGCTGGTTCACGGCGAACTCGATCTTGCCGTCCGTGATGTCCTTCAGCACCGAGTCGCTCAGGTCGAACGTCGCCAGCTTGGCCTGGCTGCCCGCGGCGGCGATCGCGTTCTTCGCGAACTGGGAGATGTCCGGGTCCAGCGTCAGGACCGAGTCGATGTCCTGGTCCTTGAGCAGCGTGGCCTTGATGGAGGACTCGGTGCCCGGCCCGTCGTTGGTGCCCGGGACGTACTGGACCTTGACGTTGCCTCCGAAGGTCTTCTTCGCACCGTTGCAGCGTGCCTCGAGGGCGAGGTTGCCCTGCTGGTGGATGATGCACAGCAGGTTCTTGGCGCCGGCCTCCTTGAAGCGGGTCCCGGCGCCCTCACCGGCGATCTCCTCGTCCTGTCCGACGTGCGCGAGTGCTCCGGCCTGGAGGAAGTCGCCCGACCCGGAGTTGATGGTGATCACCGGGATGCCCGCCTTGACCGCGCGCTTGATTGCCGGCCCCTCGGCTCCCGCGTCGGGCAGGGTCACGGCGATGCCGTCCACCTTCTGGGCGACCGCCGCGTCAATGGCCTTCGCCTCCTTCGACGGGTCGTTGCCCGTCGCCTGGAAGGTGGTCTTGACGCCGTAGAGCTTGCCCGCGTCCGTGAAACCCTTCTGTACCGGCTGCCAGAACGAGTCACTGGGCAGACCGTGCCGGATCAGCATGAAGGTGCGGTCCGAGCCGGACGCGCCCTTCGCAGCGGTGTTGCCGCCCGAGTCGGGCGACGGGGAGGCATTTCCGTTGTCGTCGCCGGAGGAACAGCCGGCCGCGGTCAGGGCGATCGCGAGAGCCCCGGCGACCAGCCAGGGGACCTTCCGAGTGCGAATCATCTGTCGTGCTCCTTCGTGTGCACAATGCGGGTAGGTGGGCGGTCAGGGGATGCGCTGGTCACACCTCCGATCGTCTGACCGGAGGCGTCGGAGGATACTCCGGTGGACGGCCCTCCCGGCACATCGCACCTCCGTGTCCGGTGGTGCCGCGAGGGACGGGCGTGTTCACGAGTTGTCCTTCGAGCCGGGCGGGTTCAGGTAGGCACGCTGGATGGTCCGATGCTCCGCATACTCCTCGTAGGCCGCCCGCGTCGAGTCCAGCTCGGACACCTGGCTGACCGGCACGTCCCACCACGCCTGCGAGTCGGGGGGGTTGACCAGCGGATCGGTCTCCACGTGGATCATCACCGGTCCGCCATCGGCCGGGGCGGCCTTGGCCCGCGCGACCGCCTCCTCCAGCTCCGCGCGCGAGTGCACCTCGATGACCCGCGCACCCAGGCTGCGGGCGTTGGCCGCCAGGTCGACCGGAAGGTGGTCGCCGTCGAGCCGGCCGTCCTCGGTGCGGAACCGGTACTGCGTGCCGAACCGCTGCGATCCGAGCGACTCCGACAGCGA
>CAYRLV010000355.1:0-4292 GCA_964425155.1 uncultured Ornithinicoccus sp.
TGACCTCGACCACGGTGCTGGAAGCCATCGCCGAGCCGACCCGGCGTCGCATCCTCGACGCGGTCCGCGGCGGCGAGCGCTCGGTCGGTGACCTCGTCGAGATCGTCGGTATGCACCAGCCCGGGGTCTCGCGGCACCTCAAGGTGCTGCGAGAAGCCGGGTTGGTCGAGGTCCGACCCGAGGCGCAGCGGCGGTTCTACCGTCTCCGCCCCGAGCCGTTGAAGGAACTGGCCGACTGGCTGGAGCCCTACCGCGCCGAGTGGGCCGACCGCCTCGACGCACTCGAGCACCACCTCGAACGCACCGCGACGCGGCGCACCTCCAAGGAGAAGTCATGAGTTCCAGCCCCCACGGCATCATCGAACGCACCCCCGACGGCGGCATCGTCCGCTTCGACCGCACGCTGGCGTTCCCGATCGAGGAAGTCTGGGCCGCCATCACCGAGCCGGACCGGCTCGCCGACTGGTGGCCGCCCATGGCCGCCGACATCTCCGTGGACCTTCGCGAGGGCGGGGTCATCACCTTTGCCTGGCCGGACACCGATTTCCCGACCCTCGCATTCACCATCGTGCGACTCGAGCCGCCAAGGCTGCTCGAGCACACCCACACCAGTCCGGGCTCCTGGATGCGCTGGGAACTGGAGGCCGCGGACGACACCACGCGGCTCCGCGCGACCTACTTCGTCCCCGATCTCGACCTGGCCCTCCAGCGCGGCGACGTCCTGGGCTTGCACCACTCCCTCGACCGGCTCGCCCCCGCCCTCGCGGGACACCCGGTCGCCTGGGACGACGAGGCGTTCTCGCAACTGCGCGCGGCGTACGCCGACGTCGCCCCGGCGACGCCCCAGACCTGATGGCTGTGGCACGTGCCGAAGGGGCGGACCTGCCAGATCTGGCTCGCCTCCTCTGGCTGCACGCGGGACCCGAGGAGCAAGCCAGACAGTCCGTCGTGTCCTTCGCCGAGGACCTCGCCTCGTGGTGGACGGACCATCGGGACTCTCATTTCGCCTTCATCGCCCGGCAGGCCGAATCGGGCGTCGTCGGTATGACGTGGCTCGCCCTTGTGCCGCGAGTGCCCAGGCCGGGCACCGCAACTCGCCTCTCGGCGGACGTCCAGAGCGTCTATGTCGTGCCGGAGCAGCGCGGCAGCGGTCTCGGGTCCGCGCTGATCCGGGCCGCGACGGACTTCGCGATTCACCGGGGGGCGGCTCGCGTGACGGTCCACTCAGGTCGCCGGGCGGTCCCCGTGTACGAGAGACTCGGGTTTGTGTCATCCCGGGAACTTCTCCAGAAGTCGGCCGGGTAGTGGCCAGGGCGACCGAACGCAGGAGGTCGATGACGTGGACATTCTTCCGGGGATCTACCGAGGCGTCGTCGACGGCGTCGAGAGCGGCCATGGCACCGCGCGGATCGAGGTGCGAGGTGGTCCGGGTGGCTGCCGGATCGTGGACTACGAGGCGGTTTCGGACGAGCACGGTCTCCAGCACGTCGAGCACGCCCTGCTCACCGACGATGCCCTGTACGTGGCCTTCGGCGAGGCGCCCGGTGTCACGGTGTTCCGGGCCCAGGGAGCCGGGACCTACGCGGCCGAGGGCGAGCGCCCGATGCAGGTCCGGGTCGGCTACGACGGGACGGCCCTGACCTGGGCCTGGCACTGGGGCGCGGGGCGCGACGACGTGGTCGAACGATCCAAGGCGACCTGCCGCCGCGTCGACTGCTGACGACTGGGCGCGACATGACTTGGTGGCCCGGCCGAGGACTCGATACATTCGTGCTTCGTTGTCGTCCCAATCTGGTGGGGGTGTGAGCGGTGGCCCAGCCGGAGCTGCATACGCGGTGGCACATCGCGGCCGATGGCACGGTGATCCAGTCGTACTCGGAGGACGGTGACCTGAGCAGACGGAAGTATGTCCGGTTTGCGACGGCGCGGCCCCTCGAGCTGTCGGACCTGACCGCGCTGGATGAGCGCATCGATCGCTTCCGGACCCGCACCGACCGGCTCTCGTGGGTGCTGTTGGTCGGTGCGGTCGCAGGAGTGGTCCTCGTGCTCCTCGGTTGGCTGGTCCTGCCGCTGCTCGGTGTGGAGTCCGGCCTCCCCCTCGTGTTGGTCGTCGTGGGAGCGGTGCTCGCGGCGGTGGGTGTACTGGCCACCGCCATCGGCCCTCGCCTCATGCGCAGCCACCTCGACGGGCTGTTCGGGCAGGCGGGCATCCGCGACTCGGCGGGTCAGGTCATGCGGGCCGCGGAGGCTCGCACGCTGATCGAGGCGCCGGGCGCCGTCTCGGAGCCACCACCGAGCGACTCCGCTTGATGAAAGGACTCATGAGGTGAAGAGGCCCTGGCTCATCCAGTGGCACGTCGCTGCCGACGGCACCGTGATCAAACAACGCTCCCGTGGCAATGACCCGAACCAGCAGCTGTATTCGCGCTACCCGATGGCGCGGAAGCCCGAGCTCTCCCAGCTCTACGCCATGGAGGAAAAGCTCCGCAGCGACAGCGCATACTTCACCCGACTCACCCGGGTGATGCTGTACGTGTTCTATCTGGCTGGCGCCGCCCTCGTGGCCGGGCTCATTCTGATGACCTTCGTGGACGGCACATCCAGCTGGTCAGTCATCCTCGTCGTTGCCGCGGTGGTGGTGTGCTGTGGTCTCGCCCTCGCCATCATGCCAGTCCATCGCGCCATGAACACGCGCTTCCAGAGTCGGTGGCGGGAAGCAGGGTTCGACGGGCCGGCGCCCGTCACGATGGGGGCCAGCGAGGCGCGGCAGCTCATCGCTGCGCCTGGCACCGAGTCCGGCAGTCAATTGAGCGTCGAACGCGCCTGAGTCGCGTCACGACCCCGGCGGTCGGGAAGGCGGGTGATCACCGATGGGGTGTGAGGATGGCGGCATGGCAGCCCTCGACGTGGAGGTCAACGCGCTCGCGATCAACGTCGCGATCCCCGAGTCGCTCCAGTGGACGGACGAGCGGCGTGGGCAGACCTTCCGGCTGACCACCCTCAACGTCCGGCTCCTCCCGGACGGCACGCTCGCCGCCAAGGCATACGGCCGACCGGTCGGAGGTGGGCGGGGCGCCTACACGTCGTTTCGTGTGCCGGATCGCCCCGAGCTGCGCGATCTCATTGCTCGAGGTGCGGAACGAGCTGGTGAGCTGTGGGCCGCCCACCGCAGCTGACGGGTGCCGCCAATGCGAGGCTGTCGGGGTGACGGTGCGCTACCACGCCTGCGGACAGGTCGACGACCGGGAGTTGTCCGCCCTGCATGAGCGGGCCTTCGGCGAGGAGAGTGGTGAGGTCCTGCCGTGGTCGTCCCGGCTGTCCCGACACAGCCTGCTCTGGGTGACCGCGCAGGAGTCCGGTGTACTCGTCGGATTCGTCAACGTGATCGGCGACGGAGGCAAGCACGCGGTCCTGCTCGACACCGTCGTGGCCCCTGAGCGTCAGGGCGAGGGTATCGGTCGGCTGCTGGTCGCCACCGCGGCCGAAGCCGCCGCCGAACGCGGTTGCGACTGGCTGCACGTCGACTTCGAGGAGGATCTCGCCCACTTCTACGGCGAGGTATGCGGCTTCCGCGCGACTGCCGCTGGCCTCTTGTCGCTCCGAGGGGACACTGAGGTCTGACTGTCGCCGCCGAGCCAGTCGCCCTGGGTCCGGTGCGGCCGACTCGGCTCAACCTGGCGACCGTGCCTCGATCGCGTCGAGGTCGCGCAGCGCGAAGCGCAGGTGGGCCCACTCCTCCTCCAGCACCGTGTGCAGGCAGGACAGGACCGTCTCCGGATACTCCGGTGCGTGCGGGTTCTTGCGCGTGGCGGCCAGCATCTCCGGTGTCACGCTCTCGAGGTAGTCGCGCACCATCGTGACCCGGCTGGCACGCGCTTCGAGCACCTCCGCATACGTCGGAACCTCCGTCGAGAAGACCGAGAGGTCCATCCCCTCCTCCTCGGCGCTGCGATCGACCAGTCCCAGCGGATGGTACGGCTCCTCGATCTCCAGCGCGGCTCCACGGAACCACATGTCCGTCGCAAGGATGAGGTGGCGGAGCGTCTGGGCCAACGACCACTCGCCGTCGACAGACTGCTCGACCGTGCCGTCGGGCATCGCGGCGGCGCGTTCGAGCGCGGCGTCCCAGGCGCCCTGGACCGCCGCCCACGCCGATCGGAGACCGTCCGGGTCCTCGGCGCGCCGTTCGGCTCGGCCCGGGAAGCGGTTGTTGAGCTCGGCGTCGACATAGGGCGCGACGTCGACGCCGTTGACGAGCAGCGAACTGTCGTCCTCGAGCCAGGGGGCGTCGA